>CANQGH010000022.1 GCA_947601845.1 uncultured Bacilli bacterium
CAGTAGATGTAAGTGAAAATAACAATATGTCATTTAAATAGTTCATCAGTAAAATTGTTCATAAGAGATAAATTTTTTTATATTATCACATAAAACCGTTTTATCCATTGATCCCTGAATAATTGCAATATTTTGAAAAGCACTATTTTGAATTCTTGCATCACCATCTTTAAATTCAACATATGCTTTTTGATAAATTTTTATATTATTATATAATGGCATATATAAATTAGATTTATAATATTCAAACGAAACATTTAATTTTTGTTCAACTATCTCGCAAAAATTAATTGCTGGACACATTAATATAGTTTTATAAATATCATCATTATTTTCTATTAATTTATTTAATATTACAAAACCCCCAAAACTGCAACCAAATAAGCAAATAGGAACATTATAATCAGTTTTAACATATTTAATAATATCATTCAAATAATTTATGCATAAGCTTAAAGCAAATTCTGAAAAATCTGTTGTGTCCTCTCCATGCCCAGGAAAATCGAAAGCAATTATTCCTATATTATGATTAATTAACTCTTTATAAAAACGCGATGCCCAATTTTTGTTACTACCTAACCCATGACAATATATCACCATTTTTTTTATATTTTCTTTTGGTATAGCACTAAAAGTATGAATTTTATTATTAACCAAATATTCAAACTTAACTATATCATCATGCTTAGCTGGTTCTATAAATTCATTCATATATCCTCCTTTAATATATTTTTCAAAAGTATTTGATGGAATAATCTATATTTCCTAATTTATCATAGACTTTTTCATAATTATAATTAACTTATTCTCTTTAACTTCGTATTTACTATAAAAATGATACTACTTAAATATTATTATATCAGAATCACTTATCTTATTACCATTCAAAAGTATATCATTCACAAAGGTTCCCGATTACTGAGTAACACGCAAAAAACATATAATTACACAAATATAATTATATATTTTTATTATTTATATAGACTGTTTTCTAATTGAATCAATGATATTATTTTTCTTAATTTTTGAAATACTATACTTAATCATAATGAAGATTATACTAACAACGCCAACAACAGAAATAATATAGGCTCTTAATGGAAAAGAAATAGCCACTTTTCCAGATTCCGTAATTTCTTTTGACAATTTCATAAGCATTAAGACTACCCCAGTTGCAAGTGGTAAAGACCAAAGTAATGTTTTAATACCTAAAAATATTTGTTCTAATCTTAACATACTATTGATTTTTTTATTAGACATACCTACACTTTTCAAAACAGCAAATTCTGTTTCTCTTAGAGCTATACTAGTATTTAAAATATTTATAATATTAATTAAACAAACAATGATAACAAAGATAAGAGCAATATATAAAACTAGCCTTATTGTTTTAATTATCATATACGGTTCATATTCTTCAAGTGATGCATTATCATAGTATATATCCATTCCTTTTTCTCTATATTCTGCAAATAATTTATTTAACTGTTTATCCAATTTAACGAATTTTTCAGAATAAATATCTATTTTTTGCGAATTAGCGTCCTTTATAAATTGTTCGGTTTCATATTCCTTAGCAACATTTATAAAATTATCATAGTCTTCCATACGCATAATAATAGCTGGACTCCACCAGTCTAATTCATTATCATACGTTATATAAAAATTATTAAAATGATAATAACAACCCATAGGAATAATTGTTTGGTGATCTGGATAAAATTTTCTATCTACTCGGCATATTTCGATATCTTTAATAGTATCCTTAAAGAAAACCTCATAAGTATTAGTGTCAGTATTATCATCATAGTTTTCTAAATAATTATAAAGAAGAATCTGATTATCGTTTTTTAACCCCGCTACTTTTTTATATCGATTATATGACGCATCATCTAAACCAAATATCTCAATACCGTAATATCCATCATTTGAAACATTATCATATATTATGTTATCATTATCTATTTTAAAATCAAACTGTCTTTCCTTAATGATTGTCATTCTGTCTTTTCCCACTAAACTCTTAATGTTCTGGACTAACTCTGTCGCAGCTTCATTATCCGATATTACTATATGAATATCGGCCTCTCTTCCATTATCAACACCATAGGAAGATGCAATAACATCAATGAAGGTAGATATTGTTATAAATAATACTACACTAGCAATTAAAGAAACTAAAACCGTAGTAAATTTACTTTTATTACGTTTCATGTTTTTGTAAGCAAATTCACCCGTACTACCAAAAAGATGTTTTATAATTGGGTAATCTTCTTTACTCCTTAATACCTTATAGTCTTTACTTTCTCTTATTGTTTCAATAGCGGATATTTTTCGCATTTTAATAATTGGTAGAAAAGATGCTAAGAAAATAGTAAGAAGAATAAAAATAACAGATATAATTAAAAATATTGGATATACAACCAATTTAACTTTATTAACAATAATGTTCTCTAAGATTTTATTAATTACAAAAATAATAATACTGCCGAAACTAAAACTAAAAATAATACCAATAGGAATACTAATGATGCTAAGTATTAATGTCTCATACAATAACATCTTTATTAATTGCCTCTTACTTGCCCCTAGGCTTCTTAATATACCTAATTGTTTTTTTCTTTCCTGTAGTGATATAGTAAAAGAATTGTATATAGTAATAGCCGAAAAAGCACTTAAAATTATTAAAATAATAATCATAAATATGTACATGGTTCTTTGAAAAATAAAGTCTTCATATTGACCATAAGCAACAACTAATTGAAAATTAATATCCGCGTTATTATAACGTTTGCTACCATATATAATTTCGTATGTACCACCTAAAGACTGAGCATCTTTATAAATTTTATTATATAAATTATAGCTACTTTTATAAGTTGTAACCAAATCAATATTATCCCCATTATCAATATTACCCTTAGTAATGGCTGCAGGTGTAAAAATAGTATCAAAACTACCATCTTCTTTTTGTTGGTAATTATATACAGCTTGAGCATTTTTTTCCTGAAATATGCCTACAATGGTATAGTCACTAATCTTTTTACCAATAGTAATAGCTAAATCATTTCTTTCTAACATTCGTGTAATTATTATTTCATGATCATTTTGAGGATATCTTCCTTTAACTAAGGTAACTACTTCCTCAAAATCACTTTCCATTTTTTGAATTCTTAAATCAAATTTTCCCTCAGAATCAACAATATTTTTTATATTGACATATTTTCCCAATTCATCATCACTAAGTTTATCAATGGTTTGAATAGGAACAACTTTTTTAACTGCCTTATTATTTTTTAAATCTTGATATTGGTCATAATTAGTATCTCTAAAAGTTACATGATAACTACCAAATTCTGTCTTAGCAGTATCTATTTTATACTGTCTAACAGTAGATGTCCCCAATGATACAGTAAATAATAAAATTGTAGTCAATATAATACTTAATACAATTACTCTTACTTTTTTACTATTATACTTTAAATAATTAAAGGCTAGGCTTCTAATTGTTTTCATGGTGCATTACCTTCTTATCATCAACAATTTTACCATCTTCTATCGTTATAATTCTATCCGCATATGTAGCTAGGACCTTATCATGAGTTACCATAATGATTGTTTGATGATAAATCTTATTAGCTCTAGTTAACAATTTCATTATTTCTTTACTGTTTTGACTATCTAAGTTTCCTGTTGGCTCATCAGCTAATAATACACTAGGCTTTGACATTAAAGTTCTAGCTATTGCTACTCGTTGTTGCTGTCCACCTGATAATTCACTAGGTAAATGTGTTATTCTATTATTTAAATCTAACATATCCACTAATTCATTAAAATAATTTATATCATATTTTCCATTGTCTAGTTTGATTGGCAACAATATATTCTCCCTAACATTCAAAGTTGGAATCAAATTGTAAAACTGATATATTAAACCAATTTCTCTTCTACGCAATTTTGATTGTTCCTCATCATTTAAACTATAGATATCTTTACCATTTAAAACAACTTTACCACTAGTAGGTTCATCTACACCACCTAATATATGAAGCAAGGTAGATTTTCCACTACCACTAGCGCCAACTATTGCAATAAACTCTCCCTTTTCTACCATTAAATTAACATTATTAAGCGCTACTACTTTAGTACCACTTTTTCCATAAATTTTGCATAAATTTTCCGCCCTTAAAATTTCCATAATTTCCTCCTTGTATTTACGATAACAAATTATGTTTTATTTTAACATGACATAAATTAAGAAGTCGCACATTCTAGTACTAGACATTTGTGCGTAGAAAAAATAAAAATAATTTTTGAATACAAGTTTTTAAATATCACTAAATAAGACCCACATCACATGTGAGCCTTTGATATATAAACAATTATTATGGTCTGTTAAAACCTAAACGCAAAAGATTCCATATTATTTTATAAATGATTACTTATATCGATAAATATTTCTAAAGGTAACTCTTCAGCCCTTGCATTTAAATTTAAATTATATTTATCTAAAACATCAGCAATTTTACTTAAATCATAACTCTTCAAATTATTTCGCAAATTCTTTCTTTTATATTGGAAAGAATCTCTAATAATCTTCAATAATAAATCTTCATTTTTTACATTAGTATTTTTCTCTTTTCTAGTAAACAATACCACTACACTATCAACATTAGGCTTAGGTATAAAGCTATTTTTGCTAACAGTAAATAATTTTTTGATGTTAAAATAATAATTTAAATATACCGTAATCGATCCATAATCTCTTGTCCTAGGTTGAGCAGTAAACCTTTCTCCAACTTCTTTTTGAATCATAATTGCTACTTTAGAAATATTGGTTTTAGTATCAATTATTTTTTTTATGATTGGTGTTGTAATATAATAAGGAATATTGGCAACAACATATATTTTAGAATAATTATATTCTTCTAAATCTTTTTCCACACTTCTTGTTAAAAAGTCTTCATAGATAATTTTTAAATTATCGACATTATTGAACTTTTCACTTAAAATATCTTTTAAGTCTTTATCTATTTCATAAGCAATAACTTGCCCTGCCTCTTTTACCAATTCACTAGTTAAGGCCCCTGCTCCAGGACCAATTTCAATTACTAAAGTATCCTTATCTATATCAATATTTCCCACTATTTTATTAATAATTGATTGATCTTTTATAAAGTTTTGACCATATTTCTTTTTAAAGTTATGTTCAATCATAATGCCTCCTTAAAGAAAAAAACTTGTAAATCTACAAGTTTACCATCCCCATCTTACTATTTCATAAGTAACATTTTGTCTACCAAATGGATCCGAAGTTCTTTCACTAGCAGTCAATAAATCCATTAAAGTACCATTAATTACGCCACCTCTATCTAAAACGATAGCCATCATGACAGAGCCTTCACTACTACCATTAACTTTTAGCATAGTACCACACGGAATATTTTTATCAGCCGCTACAATCCTAACTTGTCCATATTGATTATCATTAAAATATATATTACCATTACGAACATCATTTCTAGGTGGACACGCAACAATACCCGTACATCCCGCACAATCTGGTCCATATGCTGTCATTGTTCCTTTAAAAACAACTGGATTAGTACTTCCATATTGTAAAACTTCATTTATATTACTTGCATATATTGTTTCCACTACTTCTGGATTATATTTTGATACTAAATGCACAGCTTGTATTGAATTAATACTACTTACATTATAGGTAACTATTTCTTCTTTCTGATTTCCACTAATAATTATAAAAAACATTATAACTAGTATGCCAATAACACAAAGTTGATTTCTGGCCATACGTAACATATTTTTCATATTTTCGCCTCATCTTTATGAATTAATCATATCATAATCATATTTTTAAGTCAAATATTTGCGAAGCATTAGAGGAGGTAATCTTTTCCACATTTTCTGTGGATATTTCTTTAACCAAAGCTATTTTTTCCGCAATTATGGGGATATTTTTTGGAGAGTTAGGTTTTCCTCTATAAGGCTCTGGAGATAAGTAAGGACTATCCGTTTCTAATAAAAGATGCGATAAATCTATTTTCTTAATCACATCAGGTAACTTACTATTCTTAAAGGTTATAACTCCACCTATACCTAAATAATACCCTAAATTAATATACAAATTTGCTACTTCTACACTTCCATTAAAACAGTGGATCACACCATTCAAAGAATGCTTTTTAAGTAAATCGTATGTATCTTGAAATGCATCACGAGTATGAATAACTACCGGTATATGCAATCTTTCAGCAATTAATAATTGCTTTTCAAAAAGAATAAGTTGTTCTTTCATATTATCTTTACCATAATAATAATCTAGTCCTATTTCACCTAATCCTACTATTTTGTCATTATTTATGATTAATTCTTCTAACCATTTAAGATCATCATCATTAACTTTACCAACTTCACTAGGATGAAAGCCAATAACTGCATTAATATTTTCATATTTATCAATTATATCTAAAGCATCAATAATTGCTTCCTTATCACATCCACTTATTATTAAATGTCCTACATTGTTACTATAGCAATCTTTTAATATACTTTCAATATCATCATTTTTACTTAAATGTAAGTGTGTATCTATATACATAATAATCACCTAAAAACATTATATCAAAAAAAGAATACTGTTATAAACAATATTCTAATTCATTATTTATTTTCTATTTCCTTTAACTTTTCTTCTTTATCGATACGCGCAAATAACACAGATGGTGTAATTGTACTATAACTATTATTTTCATTATATTGAAGGGAAGTATCACTTATATTTAGTTGCCTCAATATCTCTTTAGAGGTATCAGGTAAAAATGGCTCTAAGAATACTGCACCAACTCTTATTCCCTCTAGTAAATTATAAAGAACTGTCTCTAACCTATCTTTATTCTCCTCATCTTTAGCTAGACTCCAAGGAGTAGTATCATCAATATATTTATTGCTTTTTCTAAATACTTCAAATATTTCATCTAGAGCAGCACCTATTTCTAACCTACTCATCTTATCCTCTATTTGTGTATCTAGATTTTTA
This sequence comes from uncultured Bacilli bacterium, assembly GCA_947601845.1. Taxonomy (GTDB): domain Bacteria; phylum Bacillota_I; class Bacilli_A; order RF39; family UBA660; genus RGIG3091. The sequence goes on from CANQGH010000022.1 coordinate 7,061, forward strand.
ATAGCATTAATAAAATCTTTATCCACAGATTCTGTTACTTTTTTATTAGTAACCTTTCCTGCAAAATATTTATTAGCCATTGATATAGTTCTATTTACTAAATTACCTAAAACATTGGCTAAATCACTATTAATTCTTTCTATCAAAGTTTCATAAGTAATGGTTCCATCATTAGCATAAGGTATTTCATGTAATACATAATATCTAACCGCATCTACTCCGAAATAATTAACTAAGTCATCTGCATACATAATGTTTCCCTTGGATTTGCTCATTTTATCATTGCCAAATAATAACCATGGGTGTCCAAATACTTGCTTTGGTAGTGGTAAATCTAATGACATTAGAAAACAAGGCCAATAAATAGTATGAAAACGAATAATATCCTTACCAACTAAGTGCAAGTCTGCTGGCCAATATTTTTTAAATTCTTCACTTGGATTATCAACATCATACCCAATATTAGTTATATAATTTGTTAGAGCATCTACCCAAACATATATAACATGTTTAGGATCAAAATCGACAGGTATACCCCAATCAAAAGAAGTTCTAGAAACGCATAAGTCTTGTAGTCCTGGTTTAATAAAGTTATTAATCATTTCATTTTTTCTTGCTTCTGGCTTAATAAAATCTAAATGAGTATTATAATATTCAACTAATCTATCTTGATATTTAGATAATCTAAAGAAATAAGCCTCCTCACTAGCCGTGTGTACTTCTCTACCACAATCAGGACATTTTCCATCTATTAATTGACTTTCAGTAAAGAATGATTCACAAGGGGTACAATATAATCCTTCATATTTACCTAAATAAATATCCCCTTTATCATACATTTTCTTAAATATTTTCTGAACTTGTTTTTCATGAATAGGATCCGTTGTTCTTACGAAACGATCATAACTAGTATTCATAATGTCCCAAATTCTTTTAATTTCTGTAGCTACTTCGTCCACAAATTCTTTAGGTGTAACCCCTTTTTCCTTAGCTTTTAATTCTATTTTTTCTCCATGTTCATCAGTACCTGTTTGAAAGTAGACATCAAAACCTCTTAATCTTTTATATCTTGCTATAGCATCAGCTAAAACTATTTCATAAGTATTACCAATATGTGGTTTACCTGAAGTATACGCAATAGCTGTTGTTATATAATATTTTTCTCTTTCCATTGCTATTCCTCCTTATTAGTGGATCCAAAACCACCATTTCTTTCTTTGTCTATTATATGTTCATTATCAACAGTTAAATATTTGGAAAATATCCCTTGGGCATATCCTTCACCTTTTTTGATATGGTAATCTTCCTGACCTTGGTTTTGAAGTGATACCCACATGTGTCCTTCGTTTTTACTGTTGTTGTAATAATCACTATCTATAATTCCTACTTGATTAGTCATCCGAACATTGTATTTAACTCCCATACTACTTCTAACAACTATCATTAACATTTCATCATTCTCATACTTAGCTTTATACCCTGTTGGTATTTTTTTTATTTCACCTGGTTTTATTACCATGTCCTCAATTGCAAAGAAATCATACCCAGCACTAGTTTTCGTTTGTCTTGCCGGTAATTTATATTCTTCGTATAAATTCTTATCATCCTTTACATCTTTCTTAAATTGTTCAAAACTAATCTTTTCAAAATATCTACTCATAATCCACCTCAAAAAATAAAAACGATAACCCATCAAAAGGACGAGTTACCGTGTTACCACCTTAATTTATAGAAATAATCTATACACTTAACAATTTAACGCATTATCACGCATTAGTCTAATTATTCGACTAATGAACTCCGGAACCATTCTCAATACTTCCACTTATGCTATCTCTCACCTAACAAGCTCTCTTTTAATAAGTATCCGTATATCTCTTTCCTTCTTTGCTTTTCATCAATAACTTGAGTGTATTATATCATCTTTAATTCTATTCTTCAATATGTTTTCCAAAAAATTGTGATGCAATCCTTGCTGTCTTCTCCTCTAATTCCCCAACTGATTCATCACTTGATAAAATAATAACCGATCCAATCGATTCCCCATTCGATATAATAGTATTAATAACATAACTACATATTTCTGTCTTATTACTTATTATATTAATATTTTTTATTTCTTTTTCTACAATTGTACTACTTTTTTCTATACAGTCCTCTAAAAAACTGCTGATTGGCATATTTAAATATTCTTTCTTTAAACTACCAGCACACGCTATAATGTTATCTCTATCGGATATAATTATATCTTTTTTTATTGTATTATATATTGACTCAACATATACTTCTGCAAAATGTAATAAATTATTCATAGATGAATGCTTTTTTAAAGCCACCATATCTTTATCTACAAATATTTCTAATGAGGTACCATCTTTTATTCCAAGAGTTCTTCTTATCTCTTTAGGTATAACTATTCTACCCAAGTCATCAATTCTTCTTACTACGCCAGTTGTTTCCATAGAAATTCCCCTCTTTCTTTCACAAATTAGTATTTGTTATGAATAAAAAATTATACCTATTAAAGAAAATTATTTTCTCTTTAAATAAATTATAATCTTTTTAAGGGTATATTTCCTTTGGTAAATTTTACCAATATTATAATTAAAAAAAAGCCTTATAGGCTAACCGTGTTTAATCAGTCTTTTTAAGGCTTTTATTCTTACCTTTATTAGGCTTATTACTACTATTTAAATTTTGATAATACTCATATGTTTCTTCAGACATATTTTTTAAAGTTGTATTACGTAGTTTGCTTTCATCAATAATTCTTTTTATTAGTTTGTTAGGAAAATCATTGTTAATTAAACAATAAACTGCATTTTGCATTTCTTCATCTTTACATAAATAAATATTTAACAAATCATTATAAAATTTTGTTGCTGGTTCATGTATTACCAAAGGTAAATTTTCTTCAAATGTATCTTCTGAATCATCAATATGACAATGATAATTACGCAAATAGGTTTTATTAATTGTTTGCGTATTATTATCTGTAATATATTTAAAGTTATTTTGTTGTTTATCATCGATTAAATCTTCTAAATCTTCCAATAAACTTCTCTTTAATGCTGATAGCAATTCTTTTAGGTTGTTACTATCTATGTCTATTTTATATTTACTATATATCATTTTCAATGATGCAAATAATTCAGCAACGCTTAATTTGGCTTTATCCTGCGTAGTAGTTTTAAATGCTTCACTATTACGTTCTAAATCTAATCTTAATTTATTTGTAAAAATCTCTTGGTTTTTTTCACTAAACATATTGCTTATTTCAATATCCATATATACACCCATTTCTAATTTTACATATAAATTTTATCAAATATATGTTTAAGTGTCAACTTTATCACTTGAAAACTCAATTACTTTCAATAATTCTACTAAATAATAAATATAATGTTTATCTAATTTTAACGTATCTAATACAATAATTAGATGATTATCTTTAAACATAAAGCGGAACATGTTAGAAATATGATATGCATCTTCAAATAATTTTTCACCATTAATCTTGCTAGAATGCTCACTATCAAAATGTACTTCTACATAATTTTTAGTCTCTCGCACCGATTCAACATATTTAGTCTTAGCTAACTTTTCAAACCATTCTTCATACATGTAAATATTCAAATTTTCATCCAACTTACCAAATCTATCCTCTAATTCTTCTTTTACTTCTACCAATTTATCATATGAATCAATTTCATTAATCTTCTTATGTATCTCTATTTTTAATTCATTTTCTTTAACATATTTATCATCAATATGGGTCTCAACTTCGATAAGTGGCTTAGAATCGTGCACTTCTTCCTCTTCTACTTCTTCGCCTTTTAATCTTCTAATTTCATCATTTAATATTTTTAAATACAAGTCAATCCCTACGTTATCAATAAAGCCCGCTTGTTCACTACCTAAAATGTCTCCAGCTCCACGAATAGATAAATCCCTAGTAGCAATAGAAAAACCACTTCCCAATTCCGTAAATTCTTTTATCACTTGTAACCTTTTAACAGCGAGATCATTTAATACTTTGTTTTTATCGTACATTAAATAAGCATAAGCAATTTTATCACTACGCCCAACACGACCTCTTATTTGATATAGCTGACTTAAGCCAAAATGATCAGCATCAATAATAATCAATGTATTAACATTAGGTATATCAATACCCGTTTCAATAATGGTTGTACAAACTAAAACATCATATTCATGCTCAACAAATTTAAACATGATATCCTCTAATTCATCTTTACTCATTCTTCCATGGGCAAAAACAATTCTAGCATCAGGCACTAATTTAGATAGCTCTATTACTTTTGATTCCATCTTTTCCACACTGTTATATAGTAAGAACACTTGTCCATTTCTTGATAATTCCTTATATATAGCATCCTTAATCAATAAATCATTTTCTTCTATAACATAAGTTTCGACTGGATACCTGTTAACAGGAGGAGTTTCAATCAAAGAAAGACTGCGTATTCCGATCATAGACATTTGTAGTGTTCTAGGAATAGGGGTTGCGGTCAATGTTAAAACATCAATATTATTTTTATATTGCTTAATTTTCTCTTTATGTGTTACCCCAAAACGTTGTTCCTCATCAATAACTAATAAACCTAAATCCTTAGGTTTAATATCATTGCTTAAGATACGATGGGTCCCAAACAATATATCAATCTTACCGTTACTTAAATCTTCTAAAATTTGTTTAGCATTTTTGGCTGAAGTAAATCTATTTAAAAGGGCAATATTAACTGGATAATTTCTATATCTTTGAACGGCATTATTATACTGTTGATTAGAAAGAATCGTGGTTGGGCACAAATATAGAACTTGTTTTGAATCAGCAACAGCTTTAAACATAGCCCTAAAAGCCACTTCCGTTTTACCATAACCTACATCGCCACATAACAATCTATCCATTGGACTATCAGACTCCATATCTGCCTTTATTTGATTGATAGCGATTTTTTGATCTGGTGTTAATTCATATTGGAACTCTTCTTCAAATAACGTTTGTAATTCCGTATCACTATGGAAAGCAAAACCTTTTTGCATTTGCCTTGATGCGTATAATTTAATTAAATCTTGAGCAATTTCTCTAACTTTATTCTTTACTCTTAATTTAGTTTTAGCCCATTCGGTACCACCTAATTTATGTATTTTAGGAGCGACCCCTTCTTTGCCAGTATATTTACTAATTAATTCGATTTTTTCAACGGGAATATATAACTTATCACTACCATCATAAAGTAACTCTAAGTAATCTTTCATAAGACCATTCTTAGATAAGGTCTTTATACCATTATAAACACCTATACCATGAATATTATGGACAACATAATCACCAATGGATAAATTATTAATATTTTTAATCTTTGAAGCATATTTAAAGGTGGTTTTATATTTACTCTTATTAGTATTGGTATTATATAATTCCTTTTCTGTTAAAACCACATAGTTACCATATATAAAGCCTTCATTTAAATGTTTATTAATAATATTTAATTGGTTTTCTATGATGCTGTTACCACTTGCTATATGATAATCCATATCAATAAACTTAGTAAAACTTTTGATTTGATAATCTTTTAGACACACAATAATGGTTTTACCCTGTTTAAGATTAAGATTAATATAACTTGTAATGGCTTCAACATTTTCATGAAAAGATGAAATAGATGATACATCAAATTTTACTTTCTTATTATTTTTAAATCGTACTACATCAGTAGCAAAAGTATTATATAAAATAGCATCACTAGGAATTTTATCTAAAGAAAACATTATGTTAGTATCTAGGCTAATATCATTTCTAGATAGATATTCAATAATATCTTCACTTAATTTCATAAATGAAGACTCTATCTGGGTATAATCCTTTATCACTGTAATTGGACTATCTAAGTAATCAGCAATATTACTAGGATTATCTATAATATTAAATCTACTTTTAATGGTATCATCTATATCTCCTATATATTCACTATTGGGATATATTGTAACTTCTTTAATTGAACCAATAGATTTTTGCGAAGTAATATCAAATTCACGAATTGACTCAATTTCATCACCAAAAAATTCTAATCGCACCGCATTACTACAACTTAGTGGGAAAATATCAATAATAAATCCCCTAATACTAATGTCTCCTGTTCTAGTAACTGTAGTCTCTCTTGTATAACCAATATTTAATAATTGTTTAATTAATTGATCACGGCTAATTTCATCGCCCACTTTTAGGGTTAAGATATTCTTTTTATATTCATTAATATTAGGTAAATATCGCAAATAACTATTCAAATGTGTAACTACTATATGTCTATTTCTTTTTATTATTTTATTTATTGTCTCTAACCTAGTTATTTTTAGTTCCGGACTAGTAGCAATAGATACATTAGTTAGGAAATCATCACAAGGAAATAACAAAGCATTATCATCATAATTATTTAAGGCATTTACTAGTTTGTTAGCTTCAAATAATGTAGGGGTAATAATGACAATATTTCTTTCTTTTAATTTGGAAAGTTTAGAAACATACAAGCAAAAAAATTCATCAGTCATTCCTATTAGACTCATGTTTTTAGTGTCATTACTCATAATAATATTATCTATTTCATTCATAAAATCACCATTATTTTCTGTTATATTTGCACATCAAGCTATCAAAATCCATTTGAAGGAAATCATCAATAATATTACAAATAACATATACATTGGACTCTCTTTTAGCAATTTCATCTTGATCTAATTTTGATAAAACATAATCTTTAGTATCTATCATTTTATTATTGGAAATACCTATTTTTAAACGATAGTAGTCTTGCGTATTTAACATTGCTTCAATATTTTTTAACCCATTATGTCCACCACTGCTACCTTTAGCTCTTAAACGATATTTGCCCATTTCTGTATCTAAATCATCACAAATAATTAAAATATCCTTAAGTTCTATTTTAAAATAATTAACAAAATTTTTTATTACTTCACCAGATAAATTAATATAATTAAGAGGTTTCAATAAGATAACTTTTTCTGAATTAAGAGTAAATTCTGTATATAGTCCATTAAATTTCTTTTTATCAATGACCACATTATGTTTATCCGCAAAACGATCTATATAATAAAAACCCATATTATGTCTTGTGTCATCGTACTCTTTACCTGGATTACCTAATCCTACTATTAATTTCATTATTATCACTTCCCTCTCATATATTCTCTATATATATCTGATTTAGTCATATTTCTATCTTTGGCCACTAACTTCATTGCATCTTTTTCACTATAACCTAAATGAATATAGGTTTTAATATGTTCTTCTATCGTTATATCTGTGTAATCAGATATTTCTTTATTACCCTCCATAATAATTACAAATTCACCTTTAATATCACTACCTAACTCTTTTATAACAGAAGATATTGAACCACGATATATTTCTTCATACATCTTTGATATTTCTCTATTTAAAGATATTCTTCTGTCACCAAGTATTTTTAACATAGATGTTAAAGTATCAATAAGACGGTGTGGGGATTCATAAAAAATCATTGTATATTTTATTAAAGTTAATTCACGCAATTCTTTTTCTAATTTAGATGTTTTAGAATTCAGAAAACCATAAAACAAAAAGGGAGCAGGCTCTATTCCTGAAGTAATTAGAGCTGGAATTAATGCCGTAGCACCTGGCAAACCTATTACATTGTATCCTTTGGCTATGACATATTCTACTGTTTTATATCCTGGATCACTAATAATAGGAGTACCTCTATCGGTAATTAAACCTACTTCACTTCCGCCTTCTAAATATTCCAACACCTTCTCTTTTATTTGTTCTTCATTAATGTTATTGCAACTAATTAGTTTTTTCTTTATGTCCAATTTATTAAGTAAAAGTCTTGCAATTCTTGTATCTTCGCAGAAAATAACATCAACTTTTTTAAGCATATTAATAGCTCTTAAGGTTATATCTTCTAAATTACCAATCGGTGTTGGTATTAGGTATAATGAATTTTTTCCATCATAACTTTTTTGACTCATTATTTTCCCTCCTCAAAATACTGCAATACTTCATTAGTATAACTTCCATCTTCATTATGAGCAATAATTGGTGGTAAGAATTTTACTCCTGGGTTACCATTCTTTCTTCCTTCTATTAAAACAATATTAGCATCTTTATTATTTTTGGGATAAACAAATTGAATCTTTTTAGGTTCAATATTATATTTTTTTAAGCATTCTATAATATCTATAAACCTATCGCTGCGATGTACAATAGCAAAAGTTCCACTATTTTTTAAATACCTGCTGGCTATTTCTATAATTTCATTTAAGGTTAAATATACCTCGTGTCTCGCAATTACTTTATGCATATCTAAATTAGTTTTACTCTTTTCATATATTTTAAAAAAAGGAGGATTAGATACTATAACGTCAAAAAAACCGCTTTCGAAATGCTGGTCTATATTTTTAACATCATCATTTATTAATGATACCTGCTTGTCTAATTTATTTATCTTGATTGTTTCCATTGCTAGTGTATATAAATCTTTTTGTATTTCTATCCCATATATTTTAGCATTAGTCCTTGTTGATAATATAACCGGAATTGGGGCATTACCAGTCCCAATATCTAATATATTTTTAACATTTTTATTTATAGTTACAAATCTAGGCAATAATACCGAATCTAAAGAAAACTTAAACCATTCCGTATCTTGCACAATTTTTTTATCTTTGTAACCAATTAAATCATTAATTACTTTCATTTTCTACCAAAGGTATTTCAACTAAGGTCTTATCGCTAGTTTCTATAGTATAGGTTCTATTAAATAAATTATGGGATACTACTTTACCACTTGCTTTATCTTTTTTGATATATACTCCTATATCAGGAAAATCTTTTTTCATTTCAGTATATTGTTCATCCTCATATTTTAAACAGCATAACAATCTACCACAAGCCCCATTAATTTTTGTAGGATTAAGCGCAATATACTGGTTTTTAGCCATATTGATAGAAACACTATCAAAATCAGTTAGGAAAGTATTACAGCAAAGGAATCTACCGCAATGTCCTAGGCCTCCAACTTCTTTGGCTTTATCACGAACACCAATTTGACGTAATTCAATTCTTGTTTTATAAATTGATGCTAACTTTTTAGCTAATTCTCTAAAATCAACACGATCATCTGCTACAAAATTAAATATTAACTGATTTTTATTGAAAGTAAATGAAGCTCCAATAAAACGCATATTCAATCCTAACTTTTTTGCATTATTTCTTGCATCTTCTAGTGCTTTAGCGCTTAGCTCTATATTGCTTTTATTTTGCTTTATGTCATCGCTAGTAGCAATTCTTAATATTTTTTTTAAAGGGCTAATTAAATCCTTTTCTTCCATCGTCCTAACATCTGTAGCAACTATACCATATTGTAAACCTCTTTCAGTTTCAACAATAACTGGAAGTCCTTTATTGATTTCTAACGAATTAACATCAAAAAAATATAAACGGTTTGAATCTGCGAATTTTATGCCGACTACATTATACATATCAATCAACTCCAAACATCATTATTAGTAACTTGTCCACCAATAATTTTAAATTTAAATTATAATCAATTGAATCTATTATAAATATCAAAGCATTTAGTTTTGCTTCAACACTTTTTATTGTATTGTTTTTGCAAATTTTGTCAAATACATCTTGATTTAAATTTGTGTTATGATTTATTTCATACATATTTAACAAACAATCATCATATATAGTTAACATTTGTTGAAATAATTTTTTAATTTCATTCCTATCTTCAAAATTATCTAATTTATTAATTAAATCAATACTAGCCAATCTTTTTTTATCTTCAAGAAGCATACAAATGCTCAAGGCTTCGCTATAGTCATTTACATCTTGATCTTTATTGGAATCAAGTACAATATATTGACACCTAGATACAATTGTTTCTAAAACTTTATTTTTATTTTCAGTCATTAATAACGCTATTATATCTTCGCTTGGTTCTTCTAAAAACTTTAATAAAGTGTTCCCCGATGATTTATTTAGATTTTCAGCATTTTTGATAATATATATTCTTTTATTATTATATATTGACTTAGTTTTAAATTCCGATTGCAGATTAATAATTTGTTCTTTTTTTATCCATTGCCCATCGGGTTCAATAATTTTTAGATCGGGATATATACCCTCATCAATTAAAACATTAATATCATCATTAGGAGACTTTAATGAAAATATGGTTTTAACAATTCTAATAATCTTATTCAAATCATTAGTTTTTAATAAATAGGCATGGCTTAATTTTTCACCATTAAAATATTTTGTTATTATCTCATCTGTTTCCATTTTCTGCCTCCTATAATTAATAATTCAAAAAATCAATATAAGTGAAAAAACTAGTAATATCATAGCTGGAATATCTAAAAATGTTACTAACGCAATTGTTATATAGTTAATGGGTACAATTAATCCAAACTGAACTGCTATTATATTGAAACTATATAAAAGTACAACTGCAAATATTAATTTTTTTAAAAATCTTGTTATCATAAATATCTCCTCACCTAACTTTATGTTGGAATAGAGATATTATTCGATTTCTTTTCTATCCATTAAAGCACGTTCCAAAGTCATAGAATCAATATACTCGATATCAGCTCCTAAAGGAACTCCGCTAGCTATTCTAGTTACCTTAATATTCAAGCCTTCTAATATTTTTTTGATATATAAACTAGTTGTTTCACCTTCGATTGAAGGTTTTACTGCAATTATGATTTCATCAAATTTAGAATTTTCTACTCTCTTAACTAATTTTTCAATTCCAATATCCTCTGGATTAATGCCATCCAAAGGTGATATTAAATTATCTAGTACATGATACATGCCTTTGAAGGAACCTGTTTTTTCAAATAAAGATATGTTTCGACAGTCTTCTACAATGCAAAGTGTTTTTTTATCCCTTGCATCTGATGCACAAATATTACATATATCTTGATCTGTAATATTTGAACAGATAGGGCATTTATGTAACTTTTCTTTAGCATTAATTATTGATTTAGAAAAAAATTCTGCTTTTTCCAAATCGATGTTTAGCATATAGAAAGCCATTCTCTCAGCTGTTTTTTCACCGACACCTGGTAATAATTTAAAACTTTCTATTAAGTCTTGTAAGCTTTCTGGGTACATACTAAAATAATCCCGGAATATTACCGAATTTACCCATTTTTTCTTCTGTCATTTTATCTATTTCTTTAAATGCAGAATTGACTGCTACTAAAATCATGTCTTCTAACATTTCTATTTCATCTGTGCTAATTGCTTCATCGGTATTTATTTTAACTGATTTAATTTCTTTAGTACCCATTACTTCAACTTTAACTAGTGAACTTTCACCTACAAATATTTTGTTATCAATTTCCTCCTTGGCTTTCATCATATCTTTTTGCATATTTTGTGCCTGCTTTAATATAGCTTGCATATTCATAATTCATTTCTCCTTTTCTATTTTATTCTATTTCAACTAAATCGGAATCAAACAATTCATAAGCCTTTTCTTCTATATTATTAGACTCACTTTCCTCATTAGCTTTTTTCTCACTATTTTCTACATTCATTTTATTATTAATATATGTGTCTTCTAAAGTTTGATATTTTATATTATTATTAATATTTTGAATATACTCTTTTTTATAATTAGACCATTCTTCATTAGAAACAGCAACAATAAATCGATCAATTTGCGCATATTGTCTTAGTATTTCTTCTAATTGATGATATTTTTCATTTATGTTATTGGCCATAGAAGAATAAGGAAAGGAAACAACAGTATATTTTTGACTTGATAAAACTGGATTGCCATCCAATAAATCGCAAATTAAAGCACCATTTTTTTTATCAAAGGCATATTTTTTCAATCCTTCCCATTTTTGCTTTACCTCATTTAATAGTTCTTTGGAAGCATCAACAAATGTATTATTAATTCGTATTTTTTTAAATTCACTATCATTAAAAGGTGTATTTTGAGGTTTGTTTATATTTTCTATTTGTGGAAAATTTTCTTTATAATTAATCTGTTGATTACTATTTTCCACTTCATTATTATTCACTTTTTCATTTTTATCGAACATTTGTTTCAAAAATATTTCCCGGGAAATATTTTCTGTATCTTTCCCTAACTTTTGCAACAGTTCAACTTCCATGATAATTTTTTTGTTAGCAGAACTATTTTTCATCTTATCATATATTTCGACAAACATTGAGGCAATAGAGCATATTTGAGTCTGTGAAGAATTATTTGTAAACATTTTAGTTTCTAACTCTTTTAAAACATCTTCTATAACATATAACAATTCAAAATCAGACAAATATAATTCGTTTATTTTTTTTAATAAATTTTCTACATCATTGTTTAATGCATAATCAATTATTGACAAAATATCACACTTAGGTACTTTTCCACATATATTTCTAATATCATTGCTAGTAATAATTGATTCGCTAAAGGAAGTAGATTTTTCCAATAAACTTAAAGCATCACGCATACAGCCATCAGAATAATCAATAATTTCATCTATTGCTTGATCCTCAATTGATATATTTTCTTTTTCGCATATTTCAGAAATACGTTTTTTCATATCAATTGGTGAAATTTTTTTAAACTCAAGGATTTGACAGCGTGACAAAATAGTAACTGGCACCTTTTGCAATTCAGTAGTTGCTAAAATAAAAATAACATGTGATGGTGGCTCTTCTAATGTTTTCAGCAATGCATTAAATGCTCCAATTGAAAGCATGTGTACCTCATCAATTATATAAATTTTATATTTTAAAAATGATGGTACTATATTTATTTTGCTTTTTAATTCTCTTATTTCATCAACGCCATTGTTAGAAGCGGCATCTATTTCTATTATATCTACGCATTCTTTTGAGCTTGAATTAATGCATGAGTCACATTTTTCACAGGGATTAGTTGTATCTTTCAATTCACAATTTATCGTTCTTGCTAAAATCTTGGCAATGCTCGTTTTACCAGTTCCTCTCGGTCCAGCAAAAAGATAGGCATGAGCAATTTTGTTATTTTTGATTGCATTTTTTAATATTTCAACGACTATTTTTTGTCCTGATACTTCGTCAAAATTTTTGGGTCTATATTTTCTATATATTGCTAAATAATTCATACCATCCCTCCACGATAATTATACCATATCTTTGACAATTTTATCATATTTTATCTTTATTTTTGTCAAAAATATTTCCCGGGAAATATTTTATCGAACAAAAACGCGAACAAAATTCAAAACTCTAATTTTTTGACATCTATTTATTAAATAGCATTAAAATAAGAATTTAAAACAACGAAATGTTCTAGTTTCACGTGAAACATTTTTATAATTAATTATATATTTGTATGTTTCACGTGAAACATTTTCAATATTTATTGCCACAGTTAATACATGTATATTATTTTTTTAATATTTTAAATTAATATAAAATGATAATATATAATATTTACAAAAATATATAATTGCATTTTAGATAGTTAGTTTGTTTCACGTGAAACATTATTTTTTTGTGTATGTTACACGTGAAACATTCTACTTTCAATTTTTCCCTTTTAGAACGTCATTTATATAATCAACGTGATCATATAATGTTTCATGTGAAACATTTATTCAACATTTATTTTTACAATTAATTAAATTATAGTATTTTCTAGCATCTTTAAAGGAAGTGTCAATATGTTTCACGTGTAACATCAGCATTAACAATGTAAGCACTTATAAAAGCTTTCAAAGAATTGTTCAATATTTTTTTGAAATTTATTATACTAGCTACGAAAACAAAAAGTGCAATGTTACACGTGAAACATTGCACTTTTCAACTTTTGCTTTTTGAACTTCACTTATATAATCAGTATTGTCATATAATGTTTCACATGAAACATTATATGATAAAGGTGTTCGATTTTTGTTCGATAAAATATTTCCCGGGAAATATTTTTATATATATTTTATCTTTTTAATGAAAAAAATTGTTTTAATATGCATGAACATTCATCAGATAATACACCTGACTTGATTTGTATTTGATTGTTTGAATTGTCACTATTAAATATTTCTTGGATTATTTTGCTGTTTAATGAATTATTAGAAGAGCAACCATATACTACTCGACTCATTCTTGACTGTTGAATCGCACTAGCACACATTGGACATGGTTCTAGAGTTACATAAATTGTACAATCATTTAATCTCCAGTCCTTTTTCTTTTTATTTGCCTTTTCAATAGCAACCATTTCCGCATGTTTATTAACGATACCTGTAGAATCTTTTTTATTATACCCTCTAGCAATAATTTTGTTATTTTCAACAATTACCGCCCCGACGGGTATCTCGTTTTTTTTGTATGCTTTGCTGGCTTCTTTCAAAGCTTGTCCCATAAAATATTTATCATCAAACATAATACACCCCATAAAAAATAGCGCACATAAACATTGACTGTTAAGGCTGCTATCTTCCGATCCTGACCTGGTTCCAATATATTTATTGCGCCATATATAAAATAATATATGTTTAAATAAATTGCAAGTTTTTTTACTAAGTTTCACGTGAAACTTTTTTAAATGAAAAGAACAAAAACCTTATTGTTCGATTTTTGTTCGACAAAATATTTCCCGGGAAATATTTTTAATCTACGTTCTCATCAATATTAGATAAATCTTCTATATTTTCTAGAACGTTTGTATCGTTGTCAACATTTACATCATCAACCTCTTCAATATGTTCTACAGTATTAGCTGTCGCTACTTTTTGCTCATTTTTCAAATTAATTAAACGAACACCTTGTGTATTTCTACTTAACTCTGATATTTGCTCAACAGAGATTCTAATAACAATACCACTATTTGTTATTATCATTAGATCTTCATTTCCAACTACTGTTCTTAAAGCTACGATGGAACCATTTTTATCAGTAATATTTAATGTCTTTACACCCTTGCTACCACGATGTGTTAAGCGATATTCCTCAATTGGTGTACGTTTACCATAACCATTTTCAGTTACAACCAACACTTGATGTCCATCTTCCACAACTTCTGCACCTACTACAGTTGAACTTTCGCAGTTAATTCCACGAACACCAGAACTTCCTCTTCCCATAACTCTAACTTCTTTTTCATCAAATCTAACAAGTCTTCCATCACTACTACCAATAATTATTTCTTTATCACCTGTAGTTTTTCTTACGGCGATTAATTCATCATTTTCTTTTAATACGATTGCCTTTTTACCATTATTTCTTATATTATCAAACTCATTTAATGATGTTCTCTTAATTAATCCTTGTTTCGTCACAAATACTAGATACTTGCATTCCTCTTTATCATATCGAATAACATTCATGGAAGTAATTTTTTCCTCTTTTTCAATAGGTAACAAATTAACTATTGGTAATCCTTTCGATTGACGACTAAATTCTGGAATTGAATATCCCTTAATACGATAAACCTTTCCATAATTTGAGAATAACAATAGATAATCATGTGTCCTCATAGAAACTAACTTTTCAGGATAATCTTCTTCATTAGTTCCCATTCCTTTGATACCTACTCCGCCCCTATTTTGCGTTTTATAAGTATCCGTTGGTACACGCTTAATATATCCTTTGTTTGTTAATGTGATAATTGATTCTTCAACTGGAATTAATGATTCATCTTCTATATAATCAATGGCTGACATGTCTATTGTAGTACGTCTATCATCACCATATTTACTCTTTATTTCTAATAATTCCTTTTTAATTATGTCTAAAACTTTTTGTTCAGAGGCTAAAATAGATTTTAACTCTTCAATTTCTACCAATAACTGTTGAAGTTCTGCTTCTATTTTATCTCTTTCTAATCCTGTCAAACGGCGTAACTTCAATTCTAATATAGCATCAGTTTGAACCTCAGTTAAACCAAATCTAGCCATTAATTTTTCTTTTGCCTCAACATCACTTTCAGCATTTCTTATAATCTTTACTACCTCATCAATATTATCTTGAGCAATCTTATATCCTTCTAAAATATGAACTCTTTTCTCGTCTTTAGCCAAATCAAATTTTGTACGTCTAATAATAATTTCTTTTTGATAATCGATATATTTAGCAATAATTGATTTTAAACTTAATGTTTTTGGGGTAAGTCCATCTAACATTAAGAAAATAATTCCATATTGTGTTTGAAAATTAGTATGCTTATATAAATTGTTTAATACAACTTGTGGATTAGCATCTTTTTTCAAAGTGATAGTAATTTTTACTCCATCTTTTAAATCTGTATGGTAATCTGCTATACCATCAATTATTTTTTCATGTACAAGTTCAGCAACCTTATTTTTCAATTCCATCGTATTAATACCATATGGAACTTCTGTGATGACTATATTACTATGACTTCCAACATCTTCAATGATTGCTTTACTACGGATAGTAATAGTACCACGCCCAGTATCATATGCCTCTTTGATACCTGAATTTCCTAAGATAATACCTCCAGTTGGAAAATCAGGCCCTTTAATATACTGCATCAATCCTAACGTATCAATATCTGGATTATCAATATATGCAACGCATCCATCAATTACTTCACCTAAATTATGTGGAGGTATATTAGTAGCCATACCAACAGCTATACCCATTGTACCGTTTACTAATATGTTAGGAAATCTTGATGGCAATACCCTTGGCTCTTTACTAGTAACATCAAAGTTATCATCCATATCAACAGTTTCTTTATTGATATCGCGTAATAACTCTAAGGAAATTTTAGCTAATTTTGACTCAGTATAACGCATTGCTGCTGCTCCATCGCCCTCAATATTACCAAAGTTTCCATGACCATCTATTAGCATATACCTTTGATTAAAATCTTGAGCCATTCTAACCATAGCTTCATAGATTGAGGAATCGCCATGTGGATGATAATGCCCCATAACATATCCAACCGTCGTTGCTGATTTTCTATGAGGTTTGTCTGGCGTATATCCAGATTCATACATAGACCATAAAATACGTCTATGTACAGGTTTTAGTCCATCTCTTAAATCTGGTAATGCACGAGAAGCTATAACGCTCATTGAATATTCAAGGAAAGAAGATTTTACTTCTTCTACTATGTTATTTTCAGCTAAACTATCACGCTCATGAAAATACCCATTAAATTTATCTGCATCAATGTTAACCCTTTCAAGGCTTTCATCAAATTCTTCATTTTTATTTTCTGTATCCATAATTCACCACCTATATATCCAAATTCTGCACATATCCAGCATTTTCTTCTATAAATTTTCTCCTAGGTTCTACCTCATCACCCATTAATTTTTCAAATATAGCATCGGCTGCTACACAATCACTAACTGTTATTTTTCTTAATACACGTTTTTCAATATCCATAGTCGTTTCGTTTAATTCATCGGCATCCATCTCTCCTAATCCTTTCATACGAGCAATTTCCGCACGAGAACGAACATTTTCTGGTAGACTCTTTAAATATTCATCTAATTCATCTTCATTTAATACATATTTTCTTGTTTTTCCATGCATTATTCTAAATAAAGGAGGTTGAGCTGCATATATATGTCCTGCTTCTACTATTGGTTTAAAAAATCTATAGAATAAAGTTAACAAAAGCACTCTTATATGGGAACCATCAACATCGGCATCGGTCATGATAATAATCTTATCATATCTTAGTTTAGATAAATCAAATTCTTCACCAACACCAGTACCAAATGCTGTTATAATTGTTCTAATTTCTTCATTTGATAAAGCACGATCAAGTCTGGCTTTTTCAACATTTAAAATTTTTCCTCTTAATGGAAGAATGGCCTGGGTCATCGAATCTCTTCCTTTTTTAGCAGACCCACCAGCCGAATCCCCCTCGACTATAAATATTTCAGATACTTTTGGATCTTTACTTTTACAATCAGACAATTTGCCAAAAAAGTTAGTTATAGTCAAATCACTTTTTCTTGTTATTTCCCTAGCTTTTTTTGCAGCATTTCTAGCACGACATGCCAACAAAGATTTACCAACTATAGCTTTAGCTGATTCAGGGTTTTCTAATAAAAATCTTTCAAAACCTTCTGAAAAAACATTATCAGCAAGTTTTCTAACTTCAGAGTTACCTAATCTTCCTTTAGTCTGTCCTTCAAATTGAGGATTTGGATGCTTACAAGAAATAATCATAGTAAGACCTTCCTTAACATCATCACCAGTTAAAGGTTCATCTTTTTCTTTTAATAAATTAGCCTTTCTAGCATATGAATTAATTACTCTTGTTAAAGCCCTTCTTACACCTTCTTCATGCGTTCCACCATCATGAGTATTAATATTGTTGACAAATGAATAAATGTTGTCATTATAACTAGTATTATATTGCATCGCTACTTCAAAGAATACCCCATCTTCTTCGCCTTCCAAATGTATTATTTCTTCATGAACAGGGGTTTTCTCTTTATTAATAAATCTTACATATTCACTAATTCCACCTTCGTACATAAAGGTTTCTCCAGTAGTATCTTCTAAATCTCTGTCATCTCTAATCGTAATTGACAATCCTTTATTTAAAAAAGCTAATTCACGAATTCTAGTCATCAATGTTTCATAATTATATATATCTGTATCAAAAATATCGGGATCAGGTTTAAATGTAACTGTAGTACCTGTTCTATTAGGACTACATTTATCAATAACATGTAATGGTTCTACTGTATGCCCACCATTTTCAAAACGGATATAATTAACTTCGCCATTTCTATAAACTTTTACTTCTACCCATTTACTTAATGCATTAACAACACTAGCACCAACACCATGAAGTCCTCCAGATACTTTATATCCTCCACCACCAAATTTACCACCAGCATGTAATACTGTATAAACGGTTTCTACTGTTGAAAGTTTAGTTTTAGGATGTATATCTGTTGGTATACCACGACCATCATCTTTTACTGTAATGGAATTATCTTTATTGATAATTACTTCGATATTTTTACAATATCCTGCTAAAGCCTCATCAATAGAATTATCCACTATCTCCCATACCAAATGATGTAATCCTTTTACATCTGTAGTACCTATATACATTCCTGGTCTTTTTCTTACTGCTTCTAATCCTTCTAGCACTTGTATTGCAGAAGAATCATATTCTTTTTCTATATTTTCATCCATATTAATCACCCTTTATCTTTTATTTCTCCATTTTCTATTCTAAAAATAGTTGCATTTTCTAATAATTTTTTGCTAATTCCAACAGTATCATTAGCTGTAATAATTACTTGTATGTCATCATTTATATAATTAATAAGTCTATTTCTTTTAGTTTTATCTAACTCACTAAATATGTCATCTAATAGAAGAAGTGGTTTAGTTTCTGTCGCCTCTTCAAATATTGAAATTTCTGATAATTTAAACGCAATCATTGCCATTTTTTGCTGGCCCTGTGATCCATATAATTTAATATCCGCATCATTTATATAAAAATGATAATCATCACGATGTGGACCATACAAAGTCATACCTGCCATTATTTCTTTTTGCTTATTTTTCCTATATTTTTCTTTTAAAATATCCTTTATTTTTTCCTGGTCTATATCTAAAATATCAACATTAGTCTCATATACAATTCTTAAATTATCACTGCCGGTCAACACTTTAAAAATATTACCAATATTGTTATTAATTTTATCAATGAATAATAGTCGTTGTTCATAGATATAAGCTGCTCTATCAATCAAATTATTAGTTAATACATCTAAATATCTGTCATCGCTAATACTATTGGTATAAATTAATTTTAAATAGTCATTACGCATTTTTAATATTTTGTTATATTCATTATAATTTTTTATAAATTTTTGATATAACTGACTCATTTCAATATTAAGTAATTCCCTTCTAACCGTTGGGGCTCCTTTAATTGTTTCCACATCTTCTGGGGAAAACAAAATAACATTCAAATTACTAACATAATCAGATATTTTTTTAATATTTGTATTGTTTATAAATACTTTCTTTTCACCATTTAAAACCGATATTTCTAAAGATTTTGAATATTTTCCAACCTTTATATCCCCTTTAATTTTATAACTATCACTACCCTTGCGTTTTAAATTATCATCATAATTAGTGCGATATGATTTTGTAAGTGCTAAAACATATATACTTTCTAATATGTTTGTCTTTCCTTGAGCATTATTTCCTATAAAAATATTAACTTTATCATTTAATTTAATATTAAATTTTTTATAATTTCTAAAATTTACTGCATTAATTTTAGTTAATATCATTTAAAACCCTCTAAAACGCCCATATAAACACCTTTACCCATAACCATAGTCCACTATACATACAAGTATATTATATCATGTATTTTTAAAATACAAAAGAAAAAGAGCTTTTTTGTGACTTTTAAAACAAAATGTCCGCTTTTTTGAATTGATTTACAAAACAAAATGTCCTAATAAAAAAGCAAATA
>CANQGH010000023.1 GCA_947601845.1 uncultured Bacilli bacterium
ATAATTGAAAAAATCTAACAAAAATTAAACTTTTTTAAGAAATTTATAAAAAACACTTGTAAAAGCTTAGAAAGTCATAATATTTAGTTATAGTAACAATATATAGTCATAACAAAAAAAGCTGAACTACTCAGCATTTAAATCATTTATTTCTTCTATTGATAAGCCTGTACATTTAGCTATTACATTAACATCTATGTTTTCTTTTAGCATGGATAAAGCTATTTCACGTGATCTATTGACAATTCCTTCTTCAAGTCCTTTTTTTACGCCAGCACTAAGTCCTTCTTCATACCCATCATTCCTTGCTTGCTCTTGTAGGGCTACCTCTTTATCATATGATTCCCCAAAACTCTCTTCACTACATACCTCTACGGCCTCTTTTACATAGTCTTCCATTACCTTATCTCCCATTATCAATTCTTCTGATAACTTTATATTAGGTTCTATTAATGCTAATATGCACCTCTCTAATTCATTTAAGCTATCTATACCTTCATTATAATACTTTTGTCTTAATTTTGGTACATATATATTTACTATTATTATTTTACTCGTTAATTTTATCAATCTTTTATTTTGCATATAATATATATCTATTATATCTTCATTACCTTTGAAAGCAAAATTATTGATATTAAACTGTATCGTTTGGGTATATCTATACTTTGTCCCTACTTTTGTCTTTTTAGCATATAGTCTACTAGCATATTCTAAATTTCTTTCCATAGTAGTAACACTACTATTATTATTGATTTCTATATTTATTATGCTACCATCTATCTCGGCTACATAATCACATCGCTCATTCTTATCGGTATTATATTTCTTATTTACATCATTTTTTACTAACTTAATCTTACTTAATAACTCTTTATACTCCATATCTAATAAATGAGATAATAATCTACATGAATATCTTATTCTCTCATCATTTTGAAACATGCTTTTAAACATGATATCTGATAATAAACTCGCTTTTTCTCCTTTATTTAATTCTTTTATCGAGAATACTTGTTCTTTATCTCTTTCTAATTCGTACAGTTCTTGATAAATTTCACCTCTGATTTTCATTCATGATTTCCTCCTTTATTAGCACTATATCACACTAATGAAATTAAGAAAAATGGCCAAATTATGATTTTAAACCATCAAAAAAATACAAATCTAAATTTTCTCCTTAGAGAATTTTTATGATTTGTATCCCCTTTTTATTTCAATATTCAATTTTAGTAAAATTCTAATTTTTTTTCATTATTTAGTTTCTTCTAATTCGTTAGCAGTATCACTTAAAATATCTACCATTTTTTTGATAATGTCCCCATCTGAAGTAATTACATCTTCTTTATTTATCGCTTTACCTACTTTTTCTAAATCATCAAATGGTACAATGCAAGGATGCAATTTAGCTAAATAGTGAACATGGCTATTTGTATAGTTTCTATATATCGCTACTTTCTTCGCATCAACACTTTTATAGCCATTAACCCTCATATATGCCATCCATCTATCATGTTCATTTCTAACTAATTTATCAAAAATTTCTTTATCTTTTATTTTTTCTTTAAATAAAGCTATATTCTTCTGTTCATCGTTAGAATATTCAGCTTTTAAAATAGTATACAATTTATAATTTAAATGAAGAGCCATAGCGCGTGATGAATTAATATAATAGTTTTTCTCATAAAATCTTTTTAATTTGACTTTTAATGAATCGTTAGAAATATCATATGATAAATGAACATTTTTAGTTAAAGTTTCCAACTTTGAATCAATAATATTATTATCATAATAAATATTTCTTATATTTCCAAAAGCGTTTAAATTATATAAATTATTCTTTTCATTCTTCAATTCATTGACCTTTGTAGCAATAAGATTATTTTTTATCATTACATTTATGATAGGACTTCTTTTATAATTTAATATATCTTGATTTATAAAATATTGTCTTAAAAATAAACTATCTTTAATATTTATCTTATCATCTTGATTAGCAATTATTACATAATTAATATCTTTTATTTTATTTAATGTTTCTTGGGCTTTAACACTATCAAGATTATAAGGGATAAAATTATAATCATAATTATCTAAAAGTTCAGGATAATTAACTTGAATGTAATCTTTTAATATCATCGCATTTTCACCTAATATATTAATAGATAACTTATAAGAAATTAATTGACCACACCACGTAATAGCTTTAATGAAATTCAACCCAATGGTATCATCTGATATTATTAATACTGATATTTTATTATTTATTGACTCTAAATACAAAGGTTTATTATTTAATAATTGATATACTATTCTTTCATTTTCATCAACTACTTCAAGTTGAATATTGCCTTTATCAATAGAATCAAGTATAAGACTATCTATATTATTTTGGGTTAAAACATAAACTTTAAATAAATTAGTAGTATTTTTATATTTATTAGTAAGCTCTATTGCTTGCTGTAAATTTTGATTAATATTAGATGAAAATAAGTAAAACACAACTTCTCTTTTAGTATATTTTCTAATCTTTACATTATATATTTCATTAAACATTATTCCTTTAATAGCTTTTATTTCATATATTAATCCATCATCAATCACTTGATTTTTACCCTTTATAAAAATAGTAGTTACATTTTTGCTATGAATTTTAGATGCTATGGCCAAGGTTTTTTCATTTATTTCAGAAAAAATATATACTTTTTTATGTCTAGAGCAAAATAAACGAACTTTAGAAGCTACACTATCAATTAAAGAAAGTAAATAAGTAGTTGTCATTAGAGGTATTAA
Organism: uncultured Bacilli bacterium; assembly: GCA_947601845.1. Classification (GTDB taxonomy): domain Bacteria; phylum Bacillota_I; class Bacilli_A; order RF39; family UBA660; genus RGIG3091. The sequence continues at coordinate 2,794 of CANQGH010000023.1, forward strand.
TAAAAATAAGATATAAACAATACCCATATATACTTCTTCATAAAAAGATGTCACCGTAATATTATTTAATACCTCTAGATCTTGATTAAATGTTATCGTTTGAATAGTATATATAAGTGTAGTTACAACTTTTGATAATAACCCTACACTGTTTATAAATGGAAAAATTAAAATGAATAAAGTAACTAATAAACCTAAAAGACCTATAAAAATTAAATGGCTCAAATTTTTAGAACTTGTTTTAATAAATATAAATGTTAACAAAAGTATAATTAAAGCAACAATCAAATATAAGTAATTCATAATTAATTCCCCCTATTTTAATAATCTTTTTGTTCAATTATGAAGTTATTCTCTAATATATAACATATATTTTTGATTATTTTTTGCTTTTGTCTATTAGAAATATTAGGATAATATAAATCAATAGTACTAATTATATATTTTTCTTGTAAAATATTTTTTAATGTTACAATAAATAAATCTAGTTCTTTAGCATTAAATCTTTCTTCCGCTAAATAATCTTTACCATCATCGGCATCAATATCCAAAATCATTTTAGCCGTACTATAAGAGGTAACTAATGATGTAGGATAGTCATATATATAGAGATTATTATCTTTAATTTCATAATTAAAATCCAATTCTCTATGTCTTGTTGTCATCAATTTTCCTTTTTTAAATTTACTTTGGATAAGCAAAGCCTTATTAATTGTATTATCATCATAATGTTCTGGAATAATAATATGTAAAAATACATTTTCTTTTTTGAAGATTAATTTTTGATTTTCTGATTCAAAGCCATCTAATATATGTTCCAAAAGACGAATAATAAAATTGTTAGCATACCCTATTGCAATGGATGTTGCTGCCCCTATAACTACAGGAGAAATATATTTTTTATTATCTTTGATATACTGATCTATATCTTCTATAACTGTTTCATAATTATAATTATCTTTATTATTTAAAATATGTCTATCGATATCATCAACTGCTCTATTTAATTCTTTATTATTAAATATAATATGTTTTAAAGCTAAAGACCCATTTATTCCCACTAGATCTTCTGGCATATGTACTTTATTATCAGTAAGCAATATTACCCGTGATAAACCTAAGGCCATAGAACATAATCCAATTTCAAATAAAACATTATCTCGCATCGATGGTACTGAGATATACTCATTATTTCTAAATATAGTCACATTGTCATGCCCTTCGCATATTAAAATTGCAAAATCAAAAGTAGGAATTTTCTTTATTAACATAGGAAGAAGAGCAATACTATTTTTAGTATTCGCATTTTGAAATAAATCTCGCCAGCAAAAACAATTATACCCACGAGCATCCAAAGCATTAATTAAGTTATTTAATATTCCTTCTTTTTCACTAACTCCTGATGAAAAAATAACAATATTCATTTTGCGCATTTTATCCCCACCTTTTCTAGGAAAAGATTAGCACAAATCCTTTTTTTAGTCAACTTTATATACACTACTACATTTAATTATTGGCTATAATTAAATAATCATTAAAGATTAAAAAGTTCTCATCTTATGAAGAACTTTATAATTATCTAATATAAATCTAATAATTATTCTTTACTTGCGTAACTCACTATCTTTAATTAAAAATAATTTCTTATTACGATAAAAAGCATAAAAGACATTAGCTAAATCAACGTGCTCATTCTCTAACATATTTTCTAACCACTTTTCATCCTTGTGAATTTGTTTTAAAGTATCACTATCTATTTCCCCATCTAATATTAAAGGAAGAGGATATTCTCCAAATAATTTATTATCCTTCTTAAAAACAGATAATTTACCACTAGTTTCTAGTACAGCATAATCAACTTCCTCAATACTTCTTATATGTTTTTCCCTCAACTGTGTTAATAAATCATCAATATTATATCGCTGCTTTACCATTTCTTTAAAATTAATTCTTCCTCTATTGATAATAACAGATGGATTACCATCAAATAAATTTCTTATTTTTGTACTTTTTAACGAGATATAAGACATACCTACTTGAACTACTACTAATAATACAATAGGAAAAAGGGATAAGAAAATACTTTCATCTCTATTTTCTATGGCCATGGCAGCGAGTTCGGCAATTAATATGGATACAATTAAATCAACCATACCTAATTGCCCTATTTCACGTTTTCCCATAAAGCGATATATTATCGTAATTACTAAATAAAAAAGAGCTGTCCTATACAATACAGTAAAATAATCCATATTAATTCCTCCTAATATTATTATGATTATTGGCATATTTTTTTATACAAAACATAATTTTAATTAGGAAGTGATTTAGATGTTTATAATTAAGTATTTAAAAAGTTTTATGTACATTTTTATTAGTATTTTAGTTTTATCCATTATAGTTGGAACCTTAAATTATTTTAATATCTTTGGTACTAAAGTATCACATGTTTTTGAAGTAATCAGTATCATTATATCAATGTTTATTGGTGGTATATACTTGGGTAGAAAAAGTAATAAAAGAGGCTATTTAGAAGGTATAAAAATAGGAATAGTTATGATTATATTTGTTCTTCTTTTCTCTTATTTAGCTTTTAGCATTACCCCCAAGTTAAGTTCTTTAATCTTTTATGCAATTATCTTAATTTCTTCTATATTAGGTAGCGTTATTGGTATTAATAAAAAAGCCTCATAAACAAAAGGTAGATCAGTTTGACCTACCTTTATATTTTTCTATAAATTCTGTGCGATATTCTAATAAACGATTTTCTTTTATAGCTTCTCTTATTTCTTCTGTTAATTTTATTAAGAAACGAGTATTATGAATCGATAATAGTCTTCCTCCCAATAATTCATCACTAGTAATTAAATGCCTTATATAAGCTTTAGTAAAATTACGGCAAGTATAACAATCACAATCTTCTTCGATAGGAGTAAAGTCTTCACGATATTTTAAATTTCTAATATTCATTTTACCATGTCTAGTAAAAGCATTACCATGTCTGGCTATTCGGGTTGATAATACACAATCAAATAAATCGATACCTCTTATAACCCCTTCAATAATATCAAGTGGTTCTCCTACTCCCATTAAATAACGTACTTTATCTTCTGGTAAATATTTAGTTGAGTAATCAATCATCTTATACATTGTCTTTTTATCTTCACCGACACTAGTACCACCAATAGAATATCCATCAAAATCTAATTTTACAGTCTCAATAGCACTTTTCTTCCTTAAATCTTCAAACTCGCCACCTTGGACTATTCCAAATAGGCTTTGATTAGGATTATTATGAACTTCTTTTCCTCTTTTAGCCCATCTCAAAGTCCTATCAACACTCTTTTCCATATATTCATGGGTAACAGGATATGGAGGACACTCATCAAAACTCATAGCAATATCGCTATCTAGAAGGTTTTGAATACGAATTGACTCTTCAGGTGTTAAAAATAAACTAGATCCATCTAAATGGCTTTTAAACTTGACCCCTTCTTCACTTATATCTTTAGGACTTGCTAAAGAAAAAACTTGAAAACCACCAGAATCCGTTAAAATAGGTCCTTTATAATTCATAAATTTATGTAAGCCACCAGCCTTAGCAATTAATTCCGGTCCTGGTCTTAACCACAAATGATATGTATTGGCTAAGATAATTCCCGCATGAACATCATATAACTCATCAGGTGTCATCAATTTAACAGTAGCTTTAGTTCCGACTGGCATAAACATTGGGGTTTCAAAAGTACCATAGTTAGTTTCTATTGTCCCATATCTTGCTAAAGTATCTTTATCTTTGCTTATTAAATTATATTTTACTTTCATAAACATTACCTCTTCAATACGTAAGATTATATCATATATTATAAAAAGAATAAACTAGTGTTTACTCTTAATTTTTTGTAATTCAAAACGATATTCTTGCTCAACTTCTGGGTATTTTTCTTTATCAACCTTACTTACAAAAATATCTAAAGGTCTTACCCATAGTTTATTATCACCATATAGTTCACGATAAATAACCACTTTTTCTAAAGTTTCACTATAAGTCCCTATGTCTTCTACTATGTAATAATCTCCTTTAAAATGCCTATATATTCCTTTAATTTTTACTTCCATGATAACTCCTACAAGCCTCTATAAAAGATGCAAATAATCTTTTACTTGGCATAGTATCCATTAATCTCTCAGGATGCCATTGTACTCCTATAGCAAAATTTTTATTTTTATGTTCTATGGCTTCAATTATTCCATCAGGTGAATAACCTACAATCGAAAATTTTCCTGTTTCTGTTACTTTATACTTATGTCTACTATTAACCATAAATTCTTCCTCACCTATAATATTAAATAATTTAGAATTAGAATTTAGTCTTACCATATGAGCATCATCTATTTTGGGTTTAGAATGTGGATTATCCTCGGCAATTAATTCTAAAGTATCACGATTAATATGGGTTGCTAAAAGTTGCATACCTAGACATATTCCTAGAACTGGAATGTTATTTTCTAAGCAATAATTAGTAATATACCGATCATACTCGTATCTTTTAGTTCCTCCCGGCATTAAAATACCATCACAAAGCGATATTTGTTCATTTAGCATTTCTTTTTCTTCCAAAGTCATATCTGTTATTTCTTTAGCTTTATATAGATTATATTCAACTAATTGTGGTGGCAATATACTGATGGGAATACCTCCACTTTTTATAATGGCCATACGATATGATTCGATAACTGTCAAAACATTAACATCTTCATCTACTGAAGGTCTTGCTACAATACCAATTACGGGTTTTTTCATATTTATCCTCCTAAATTATTTCATATTTTTATAAATATATGCCCTCAAGGCATATTTAACAAATAGCCTTCTAAGTTTATCTTTTTTAGTATCATTAGGCAATAAGCGATATATTTTTCTTTTCTTTAGTTCTTTTATATATTGATCTAAATCTTCTTTTTCAAGAGAATTAGCTTTATAAATTAGTATTTCAATAAGATACTTCGTTAAACACTTTTTATTGCTAGGGACAATACTAGAATCTTTTTCTAATATAGAAATATAATTATCAAAGTGATATAAAGTATCGTAAACTTTACGTAAATTTTGCTTACGATTCTTTAAAGTCATAATACTTCCTTTACGTTGAACATAATTGTAACCAATATAAGGAATGGAAGAAATATAGTTTGCTTTGATTAAAATAAGATGTGTTAATCCCAAGTCTTCGTGAATCTTCCCTTTAGCATATTGAAAATTATTTTGTAAAAAAAAGGTCTTACGGTAGGCGTATCCCCAAGCCACATCAACATATGTATTTTTTAATAAAATTGGATATGCTACCTCCGAAGATAGCTTTGAGAAAACATCATAACGTGGTTGTTCTATTATATTTTGATTTTCATCTACCAATCTCAATTGAAATCTAACCACATCAATATCCCTATTTTTTTCAAATTCTTTATTAAGGTTTAATAATAAATCCTTATCGATATAGTCATCACCATCAATAAAAAGAATTACATCACCACTAACTTTAGTTACGCCATAATTTCTAGCATCACTTAGTCCACCATTCTCCTTAATATAGCTTTTAAATCTATTATCTTTCTTTACAAATTTATTAATAATACTTTGGCTATTATCTAAAGTCCCATCATTAACAACAATGACTTCAAAATCATCATATGATTGATTTTTAATACTAGATAAACATTTGTCAATATATTTCTCGACATTATATACTGGTACAACAATACTATATTTCATAATCATGACCTCTTTTTAATTATATCATAAGCTATACTAACTATCATCTATTTTACATATACTTTACTTATTGCTTTACACATATTAATTTATATTTAATAATTTCGTATAATATTATTCATAACAAATTTCCCTTTTATATTTTACTTTATAATTATTTGTGTTATAATTTAAACGTGTCCTCATAGCTCAGCAGGATAGAGCAATCCCCTCCTAAGGGATAGATGCGGGTTCGAGTCCTACTGGGGACACCATTATTTTTGAAGTTTACTTATAAATAAAGGATTTCACTTATATTTAAAGGTTTTTGTCCATGTTTTTAGTCTATTTTGTCCATGTTTTTTTCCCGTCAAAACTTGTTAAATTAGACAAAAATAAGACCAAAAACAAGACCAAAATTTATAGTAATAAAAAAGAGTTAGGATTTATTAATATCGCTAACTTTCAGAGTGTAGACAAACCCCATCTTTAGTAAAAACCAAAAATTTGAAAATGCTAAAAGTGGGAGAAAAAGTTACAAATTGAGTGTTATTTGATATTAAAAATCAAATTCACTCTTTTTTTAGTACCAAAGTAGGGAATTAAAAAAGCATATTGACAAAGCCAATTTGAAAAACCGACTTTGTCAACGGCCTGAAAAAGTATTTCATCAATTGAAGTACTTTTCTTTAATTCTTTACTAGTTTTGATATATTATGGAAGATATCATAAACACCACCAGCTAGTAAGCCACTAACCGCAATAGCAGCATCAAAGTCCTTGGTTATAATCCATTCAACAATTGCAAAAGCAACTCCAACAATTAAATTTTGTAGTGGTATCATTTCATTTTTAACCCATTTTGACCTTTTGGCAATTACTCCTAGTATTAAACTGACGACAGTAGTTATAATCGTTAATATTTCCATACTCATAACTTATCACCTCTACTTAATTATATTTTTATAAACAAAAAACATACTATTTTGCAAGTATGTTTTATCTTTTATATTATATTTATCGCCAATAACTTAAAAGTATTAGTAATAAAAAGTTAGTTGCAACTTTTAAATGTCTTCTTACTGAATACAAAGCTTCAGCAATTGCTACAAAATTGTCCACGATATCTACAATCCAACTTTCGACATATCTAGGTACTTTTAATGAAATAGGAAACATATGTGAAAGAATAATATTTTCTTCCTTTTCGGTTATTTCAAAATATCTTTTAGCGTTAGCTAAAGCATATTTAGGATGATTAATTAATACATCTAATCTTTTAGTAGTATCAACATCACTGTTATCAACTAGAAAAAAATCATGTAATAATCCTGCTCTTGCCACTTCTTCATAACTTAATTTTAAAAACTTAGATACCTTATATGCATAATACGATACCCTCATGCAGTGATCAAAACGATTTAACCCATGATGAATAATATCTTTTGTTTTTTCAAATTCACTATGATTAATTATATCATTAACTATATTTATATACTCTTTATCATCATATTTACTGTCATTGCTCATCTGTTACACCTCAATCATACAAAAACAATAATATCACATAATAAATAAAAATTCAACTATTTGTGAAAATGTTACCATGAGCCATAATAGAAAAAGAGGACATAAAAGTCCTCAATCTATATAAACGCTAACGTTAGCGTCCTAATATATATTATGGACAATTTAGAAAAATTGTTACATTTTTTAATATATAATATTTTTCATTATTGTTAAAATTTCTTTCAGTAAATAATATGCATTTATTAGTAAAAAAGAAGAGCTAATATGCTGTATAAATTTAGGAAATAATTCATTAACTAAGAAGGATATACCCTTAACGAATAACTATCCCTCTTTAATTTAATTTGAATACTACCATCGATATCTGTCCTATATATTTGACTATTTCTTAAAATATCTAAAACCCTATCCTTAGGATGACCATAACGATTATTTTTACCAACCGAAATAAGGGAATATTTAGGATTTATTGCATCGATAAAAGCTTTACTTGAACTAGTATCTGATCCATGATGTCCGACTTTTAAAAAATCTATATTTTTCAAATTATATTTTGCTAATATATCCTGTTCTCTAGTAATACTAGCATCTCCCATAAATAAAAATTTATAATGATTAAGCTCTGTATAAAGAACGATACTATTATCATTTTCATTATCATAGACTTTAGTATTTAAAAAACATAATTTTAAATTAGCTACATTTAACTGTTTTATATTTTGGTAATAACTAATTTTTTCTTTCTGTAATATCTTAAGCACCTCCTGTTCTAATTGATTATATTTATCATTATTAAAAATAACTCTATTTACCTTGAAGTTACTAACTAAATTAATTGCCTCCCCCATATGATCATAATCACCATGTGTCAATATCAAATAATCTAATTTTCTAATCCCCAAAGATTTTAATAATGTTATAGTATTAGAAAAGAGGCCCTTACTATGTTTCCTTTCTTGCCAGCTATCCTTGTAATAATTCATTCTACCACCAGTATCAATTAATATTGACCTATTATCAGAGTGAATTAAAATACTATCACCCTGCCCTACATCTAAGATGATTACATAACTACTTTTAAAAAAATAATTACTGTTATAATGCATTATTACCATAGCCAAAAAAATAATAATTGGTAATTTCTTACCCCTTAATATTAAAAATATTACAAGGTAATAAATTATATAGACAATAATGTTAACTTTCTTAAAAATTAACATTGTAGGGATATAATTACATAACTTTCCTACTTCCTCCAAAATAATAATTAAAAAGTACAAGATTTTATCCATAAGAGGAAGTATCAAAGTGATTATAGATAATGGAAATATTAAAATACTAACAAAAGGTACAAAAATAATATTAAATAGAATATTACCAATATTGATTTGATAAAAATAGTATATACATATAGGAAAAGATACTATCAAAGCAATAAACGAAGTCATTAACATTTTGGATAAATAATGTCTTCTTTTCTTAATTAAATTATTAAACTTAATTAAAGAGCCACTAATGATACTAGAAAAAAGGAATCCTACTTTGAAGATAATATAAGGATTGATAAAAATAATAAATGATATGGCTAATAAGAAAATAGAAAACTTATTGAGTTTTAAGTCCAGAAAATTATCTATTGATAAAAAAATAAATAAACAACAAGCCCTTACTATTGAGGGGGAACAATTTAATAAAATCATATAAAACAAAAGAAATAAGTCTACCACTATATAACGTATTTTAGTATTTAAACGAAAGAGTTTTAATATAGACATTAAAATACCACTAATTAAAGAAATATGCATACCTGATATAGCGAATAAATGTGTAATACCTATATTGGTGTATACATCTTTTACATTCTCATTAAGATAACTATCATTACCTAAAATAAAAGTATGTAGATAAGATGATGATAATGGTGCCCTATTGATACGCTCTATTACTTTATTTTTAATTCCATATAGTAAGTTAGAATTATCCTTTATCTTATGATAATTATCAATCTTTAGAATATAATAAATACCTTCATTATATAAATACTGTTTATAATTAAAAGTATTAGGAAGAGTATTATTACTTGGTCTTGTTAATTCTCCAGTAACCTCTATATAATCTCCCAAATGATAATTATCAATAAAAGTATTCTTTTCCTCTAATGTTATAAAGTAATAGGTAGCAACTAATTTTTCTTGACCTTTTAAAGACAATTTTAAATAATTTCCATCTATATAAATATCCATTATCTGCACTTTAAAATAATCATCTTCCATATGATAGAGACTATCTTTAGGGTGATACTTAGATAATAATAAGGCATATATTATTGCTACAATAAAAACAATATAAAATATTTTACTAGAGTGTAATATAGTCTTTAATTTTAGCAAATATCGCTTCTCCTATACCTGATACTTCCATAATGTCTTCTATTTTTCTAAACAAGCCATTTTTATTACGATAATCGATGATTTTATTGGCTTTAGCTGCCCCTATACCAGGTAAACTCATTAATTGTTCTAGTGTTCCATAATTAATCGATATTTTTATATTATTATTTTCCTTATTAATCTCTTCACTATTGTGATTAATACCGCTATCATTAGTAACTATATTGTTATTAGAATTTTTTACTTCATCTTTAGAATAAACTACAATAACCATTTCATCTTCTATTAACATACTTAAATTGTTCTTACTTGTATCAGCATCATCTAATAAGCCACCTGCACTATTTATAGCATCAATTACTCTACTACCTATTTCTAATTCATAAACTCCCGGATTTTTAACACTACCTTTAACATCTACTTTGTAATATTTCGGTTCTTCTTGACTATTTTCTTCTATTTCCTCTTCCCATAAAAGATTATCATCATAATTACTAGTATTATTAGTCCTATAATAATATATACCCAAAGAAACCATTATCAATACTATCATTAAACTAGTGGCAATGAAAATAGCAATTCTCTTGTTATTACGAATAGTATCCCATAAACTGTAAATAAAATGCATATAAAAAATAACCTCCTTAAGGAGATTATTATATTTTTAACTATCAATTTCCTTTATTTTTATTAAATTTTAGAATTATTTTCAATAGATATTCTCTGAACTATAGTAAGGGCTACCACAAGACAAATAGTAAAACTACCACCATAACTAATGAATGGTAATGGAACTCCTGTCATAGGCATCATTCCCATAACGCCCATCAAATTAATAACAATATGTAAAAATATATAAAATGCTATGCCGTAACACATAATAGCATTCCTATTATTATTACTTTTTCTACCAATTATTACAATTCTAAATAACAAAATTAAATATAATAATAAAATAAAATATGCTGTAAGTAGTCCTAACTCTTCAACAATAATAGGAAAAATGAAATCAGTATGGGAATCTGGTAAATATAAATATTTTTGAGTACTATTGCCTAAACCTTTACCAAATAATCCTCCATTATTCATAGCAATATATCCATTACACACTTGATTTCCCTGATCATAAAAGTTTTCTTCACTACAAGGATTATGAAAATTAAAACGATTTATTTGATGTTGAAATACTAAATTATTACCACTAAGTACAATTACAATAATTCCTAAGACGGCAAACAATAAAACAATTAAACACGTTTTTACTTTTATTTTCGTATCAATGGGTACCAGTAAAAATATAAAAGCCACAATACCTACAAAAATAATAGCTGTACCCATATCAGGTTGTAATAAAATAAGTCCTACAATAATAGAACACAATAAAAGAGGAAACAAGCTTACTTTATAGGTGTTTAATTTATGTCTATTAATATCATAAAAACTAGCCATCCAAACAATCATAATGATTTTAGCAAATTCACTAGGTTGAAAAGTAAAAGGACCAATTTCAATCCACGAAACAGCTCCATGTGATAATTTACCATACAAAAGGACCGCTGCCAAAATAATAGTAATTATCAACAATCCTGGCCACGATATAAAACCATAAAATTTAGTTGAAAACCTAATAGCAATACAGGCAAAAATTATTCCCGCTAACAAAAATAATGCTTGTTTAACAACAAAACGATAAGGACTGGCTGAGTAACGCATAAAAGCCGCTACATTACTAGATGAAAAAACCATGACTAGACCAAATACAAATAGAATAACACTACTTAAAAGTAGCCATCTATCAAGATGTCGTAATGTCTTCATCTAATCACTTCCTATCCTTAATGGTAATTATATCACATAAAGAAAAAAGATAAAATAAATTGTTCTATTTTATCTTAAGTCATATATGATTTTTGACACTTTACTCTATTATTTTATTTAGTACCATTTACTTGACTCATTACTTCGCTAGCAAAGTCATCTTTTCTTTTTTCAATTCCTTCTCCTACTTCGTAACGAACCATAGTAATGATTTCACCGCCATTATTTTTTACATAATCACCAACGGTTACATCTGGATCTTTAACAAATGGTTGTTCAACTAAGCAAACATCTTTAAAGAATTTATTTATTTTTCCACTAACTATTTTTTCAGCTATATCACTAGGTTTACCTTCGTTAATAACTTGTTCTTTCATAATTCCTTTTTCATGTTCAATGACATCTTCAGGTACTTCATTACTTCTAATATATCCTGGGCGCATAGCTGCAGCATGCATACTAACATCTCTAGCAACCTCACTATTAGCACCTTTTAATACGGTTAATACACTAATTTTACCACCCATATGAGAATAAGCACCAAATACTTCATCATCATTCTTAGTAACAAGTTCGAATCTTCTAAAGCTAATTTTTTCACCAATCTTCGCAATTAAATTAACTAAATATTCACTTACTACACCCTCATTAGTAGATAATTTTAAGGCTTCATCCATTGTTTTTACTCCACTATCAACAATAGCATTACCAACTACATCAACAAATTTTTTAAATTCATCGTTTTTAGCAACAAAGTCTGTTTCACTATTGACTTCAATAACAACAGCCTTATTATCTTTTATGATAATTTCACTAAGACCTTCAGCAGCAATACGTGATTCTTTTTTAGCGGCTTTAGAAATACCTTTTTCGCGTAACCAATCAACAGCTTTATCCATATCCCCGTTAGATTCTTCTAACGCTTTTTTGCAATCAAGCATTCCTGCTCCTGTTTTTTCTCTTAAAGATTTTATATCATTTGCGCTAAACATAATATCCTCCAAATAATTTTTTATTTTAAAACTTCGATAAGTTCATCTTTTTTCATTTTAGAGTAACCTTTAATACCCTTAATCTTAGCCATTTCCTTTAATTCCGTTAAATTCATAGAATCTAAATCTTTTTCTTCTTTAACGATTTCTTCAATAACCTCACCTAATTCAGGTTCGCTTTTTTCTTCTTCATTAACTTCTACGGCAACTTCTTCTTCATCTTTTTCTATTGCTTTTACTTCTTTTTTCTTTTCAACTTTGTCAGTTTTTTCAGCTTTATCTGCTTTTGGTTTTTCTTCTTCAGTAATATAGTCAATAATTTCATTACCATTTACTTCTGCTATAGCATTAGTAAGTGCTCCTAACATAACTTTAACACTTCTTACAGCATCATCATTACCAGGAATAACATAATCAACCATATCAGGATCACAGTTGGTATCAACAATACCAAATACTGGAATATTTAGAATACGAGCTTCTTTAATAGCGTTTTCTTCTTTACGAGGATCAACGATTACTAAAGCATTTGGTAATTTAGTCATCTCTCTTATTCCTCTTAAATTTTTATTTAACTTATCGTATTCTTTTCTAATCTTAATTACTTCTTTTTTAGGTAATAAATTAAATGTTCCATCTTGTTCCATTTTTTCAATTTCATCTAATCTTCTTACTCTTGATCTAATTGTCTTAAAATTAGTTAGAGTTCCACCTAACCATCTTTCATTAACAAAGTACATATTAGTTCTAGTAGCGCACTCTTCAGCAGCTTCTTGAGCTTGTTTCTTAGTACCTACAAATAATACTTTACCTTCATTTTGTGCAATTTCTTTTAAAGCTTCGTATGCTTCTTCGATTTTCTTTACTGTTTTTTGTAAATCGATAATATAGATATCATCACGAGATGTGAAAATATATTCTCCCATCTTTGGATTCCATCTTCTTTTTTGATGTCCAAAGTGAACACCAGCTTCTAATAAATAATTCATTGAAATAACTGTCATAATTTTTTCCCTTTCGTTATACACTTATTAATTTCTAAAATTTACCACCCTAAGGCACTAGGCAAATCAATTCATTAATATGATTTTTTTATTTTAAAGCTTCTAATAATTCAGCTTTTTTCATAGTACTAGCTCCTTCGATATTTTTCTCTTGAGCTATTTTTTTCAATTCAGCCACCGTTAATTTAGATAAATCAGTCGCTTCTTTTACTTCCTGTTTTCCTTCTTTTTTAACTTCTTTCTTTACTTCAGGTGTTGCCTTTAAAGATGCAGTAATCTTTCCAGCTTTACCATCACGAGCAACCTTAACTAATTTGCTAAATGCTTTTGGATCATTAATAGCAATTTCTGATAACATCTTTCTATTAACTTCTACACCAGCTTTGTTTAATCCTTCAATAAATCTTGAATAACTAATTTCATTCTCGCGACATGCAGCATTAATTCTTACGATCCATAGACGTCTAAAATCTCTTTTCTTTTGTCTTCTATCACGGAATGCATATTGTCCTGAATGCATTAATTGTTCTTTAGCAGTTTTATATAATCTATGTTTACTACCAAAATATCCTTTAGCATTCTTTAATACTTTCTTATGACGTGCTTTTGTAGTAACACCATTTTTTACTCTTGCCATATTATCTTCCTCCTATTTACTAGATTATTTCTTTTAATCTGTTGTAATCAGCTTTTGATAAAGTTGATCCATACCTATTCTTTCTATTTACGGCACTACTCTTTTTACCAGTATTGTGTCTACTTCCTGGTCTACCAATTGTTATAGTACCACTTTTTCTTACATTGATTACTTTTTTTGTACCTTTATGGGTTTTTAATTTTGGCATAATATCCATCCTTTCCTTTATTTCTTTTGTGTTAGTAGCATTGTCATACTTCTACCATCAAGTTTTATCTCTTCACTAACTTCAGCAATATCTGACAAGCGGGAAGCGAATTTAACTAAAACATCGCGTCCTAACTCAGTATGAGCCATTTGTCTACCTTTGAAGCGAATAACCATTCTGACCTTATCACCTTTTTCAATATATTTACGGACATTTCTTAATTTAGTTTCGAAATCTCCTACATCAATAGTTGGTGACAATCTAAACTCTTTTAACTCCGCTAATGATTGCTTTTGCTTCTTTAAAGCTTCTTTTTCTTTTTTAGCTTTCTCATATTTGTACTTATTATAATCCATTACTTTACATACTGGTGGATTACCGTTAGGGTTAATAAGAACTAAATCTAATCCAGCATAAGTAGCTAATGTCAAAGCATCATTAATGGGTTTAACTCCTACTTGTTCACCATTTGGTCCAATTACTAAAACTTGACTTACTTTAATCTCTTCATTAATAAGTAGATTATTTTTCGTATTTGCTATATCAAACACCTCCATTGAATATAAAAAAGTAGGTATAATATACCTACTTTAAACCATTTCAAAAAATATTACTATCTTCTTTAGGCTTTCTACCTATTGCTATTCGCTAATCAGGTGGATGTAGGTACATCTCTTTCCTTTTTTTATTACGTTATAGATTATATGTGATATTTTATTATTTGTCAAGCAAAAAATACAAGGTTCCATATATTTTCAATAACCGGGAACCTATTCTCGATAATTCTTACTTACTAACTCATATGGTTCACTTAATTGTTTAATACGTTCAATAATACGCCTTGCTTTAACCCTATCAATACTACTACTAGTTACTGATAAGTGTTTTTCCAATTCTTCCAAATTAAAATTAGAAGTAAAGAAAGTCGGTAAATTAGAGTCCATTCGATATTGTAAAAGCGGTTCTAATACTTCATCTCTTGACCACCCTGTTAAATATTCCGCACCAATATCATCTATTAATAATAACGGCGTTTTTTTGATAGTATCATAACGTTCACTATAATCATTGGCAAAAGATTCTTTAAGGCCGCGTAAAAACTCCGGTAGATGAATGATAATACCTTTAACATTCTTTTTAGCTAACTCGTTAAATAAAGCTCCTATTAAATAAGTTTTTCCTGACCCAAAACTGCCATGAAGATATATAGCTTTCTCTTTATTAGTAAAATAATTATCCATATAACTTTTCATCTTTTTAATTACTTCAATACGGTTTTTATCTTTATATAAATCTTTAAAGTTAGCATTTTTAATAGATAAAGGAATATCAAAAAGTTCAACATTTTCTTTAAAAGATTCCTTCTTCTTATAATTACACTCACGGTAAGCGAAATTAATTCTATTATTATCTTTAGTTGGGGTTAACAAAAATCCACAAATTTTATTTTGACAAGATGCTAAATTGTGGCAAGATTTACAATGATCAAACTCTATAGCTGCTTCTTTTAATCTAGATGTATATTTCATAAGTAACTCTTCATTGATATTTAATGCACTGATTAACTCTTTAAATTTTCTATCTTCAAGAGCCTTAATGTATTCTTGTTTTAATTTAATGTCTATATCTTTATTCGTTTTAGCGTACTCTTTTATATCAATCATCTCTATCACCCACAAAAAAATTATACCATTAAAAAAGAAGATATCCAATACCTTCTATTTAAATAAGTCTAAAAGAGTTATATTATTCACCCCAAATAAGACAATGATAAATGTTGCCATCAAAAGAAATGGTCCAAAAGGAATAACATTATTTTTGTCTTTCAAATATACTAAAAGAGATAAAGGCAAAGCAATAGTTGATGCTAAAAAGATATTGAACATACCTAATAATGGACCGATAGCAATGCCTACAAAAAACATCAGTTTAACATCTCCGCCTCCAAGACTTTCTTTTTTAAATAAGAAATTTCCTAAAACCATCAAGAAATACATAAATAAGAATAAAAATAATCCTGACAATAAAGATATGCATGCTTTACTAATACCGGTTGTTATTAACTTAACTATAAATATCAATATACAAAAGAAAATAGTTACTTCATCGGGTATTATTAAATAATTAATATCACATACTATAACAATCATTAAAAATGATGATACAATGAGTGAAATAATAAAACTATCGGTAAACCCAAAAACAAAGTAAGAAGTAGCAAACATTATTCCTGTCGTAAATTCCACTAGAGGATATATAATAGAAATTTCTTCTTTACACTTTAAACACTTTCCCCTTAAAAATAGGTATGAAAATATAGGTACTAATTCATACCACTTTAGACTATGATGACATTTTGGGCAAAAAGAACCAGGACTAACTATTGATAAGCCATTTGGTAAGCGATAACCGACCACATTAAAGAAAGAACCAAAGATGCACCCAATTATAAATATAAATATTATCCATAAAACATTCATGTTAGAACTCCTTATAATTGACTATATAAATCAAACATTGGCAAAATAATTGACATAACAATAAATCCTACTGCTACTGCTAACAAACAAATAATTACAGGTTCAATTAAACTCTTAATAGTAGTAACCGCATTAGCATGTAATCCTTGATAATGGTTAGCAACTTTTTCCATCATTAAAGCCAGTTGACCAGTCGATTCTCCAGTTACTAACATTTCGTAAGCTACTACTGGAAAAGCCCACTCGCCCTTAAATGTTTCACTAATTTTAGAACCCTTACTTAATCCAACTAAAGTACGATTAATAATTTCCTTATATACTTCATTATTAGAAATTTTACTTAGTATTTCCATACTATCGGTTATAAAAACGCTATGATTTAAAAGTGAGGAAAACGTTCTTGTTAAGTTAGCAACTTCATTATAAATAATTACATTACCAATGACAGGCAATTTCATATAAAATGTCTGCATGGCTTTTCTAAATGGTTTAATATTTTTAAATGAAAAATGATATATAAGTAATACTGCTAAAAGTATTAATGCAATTAACCACCAATAATTTCCTAAAAAAGAACTTGCATTAATTATAAATACGGTAATAGCTGGTAAAGTAGCATTATTGCTTGCAAACATATCTACAAATTGGGGTACGACAAACATAACAATAAAGACAACAGCACCTATTGCTACAGTAAGGATAACTGCGGGATATACCAAAGCTGATATCATTTGTTTACGTGATTTTTCAGTTTCTGTATAATAATCAGCCATCTCATCTAAGGTACCGGCTAAATCTCCTGTCATTTCTGCTGTTTTAATCATATTGATTAAAAGTTGTGGGAAAGCATTACCTTGACGCTCTAATGCTGTTGAGAAATTACAACCAATAACAAGCTCATATACGACACGATCAAATATTCTTCTTATTTGTGGCTTAGAAGTTTGTCTTGCTAAAATACGCATTGAATCAACTAGAGGTATACCTGCTCTAATATAAGTAGCTAACTGGGTAAGAGAAAAAGCTAGGCTTCCTTTATTAATCTTATTACTACCTATGGATATATCTACATCAAATTTACCTCTTTCTTTAATGCTAAGAATATCGTAACCTTCATTGGATAAAAATATCCTTACCGCATCACTATTTTCGGCATCAAAAATTCCTTTCATTATATTGCCATTAGATCCCCTTACAATATAACGATAAGACTTTAACTTCTCTTTATTACGTTTCTCGGCGAGTTCAGAATCATCCCTTTTAAATTCTGTACTTTCCTTTTTGATTCTATCTAATTCTTTTTCTAGTTCTTCGCCTTCTAATTTTTTTACTTTGCCACCACTAGCAATTTTATTTTTACCGAAAAGATAACCAACACCCTTTTTGGCATATTGTAAAATAGTAATTGGAAACATTAATACCTTTTTCATTGGCCATCCCCTTATCCTTATCTTATTAGAATTATAGCATACATCTTTATAAATTTAAACATTTTTTATTATCTTTCATATAATAATGTAAAGGAGGAATATCATGTTTAACAGTGGTTACAATAACTTCTATCCTTATCAAAACATAGGTATTAAAAGAGGATTATTTTCTGGTTTAAAAGGAAGATTCAATTGGTCCAGTATTTTAAATAACACTCAAAAAACACTTAATATCATTAACCAAGCTATTCCTGTAATGTATCAACTTAAACCTATTTGGAATAATACAAAAACCGTATTTAAAATTATGGGGACTTTAAAAGATGATGATAGTTCATCGAAAAAAAATATTAACAATGGGAATACATCAAAAAATACTATAAAAAATAATCATAATAATAGTAACAATTATACAAACTCTTTTAGTAATGAAAATGATAATAGACCTCACTTCTTTTTATAAGTATAAAGTTAATTATTCAAATTATTTAAATTCATCTTAAAAATAAAAGAATTTGGAATCTCCAAACTCTTTTATTTTGTAATATTAAAATCAGTCATATCTTTTTCTTGATTATTTAATATTTCCTCTTTAGTTAAAGCCCTAGAATATACTCTAGCACTATATATTTTGCCATTAAAAAATCTACTAGCTTTATCAGTCCTCTGGGGATTGCATCCTATCGCCATAACGGTATTTTGGTCTGGATATTTTAATGTTCCTATTGTATAGGATGTTTGACATGTTCCATTTATACACATCATTAATTGATTACCATCATAACTAGCTGAAACTGTATATATTTTATTTAATGATATATGTGTGCTATTATGATACTTATAGCTATTTCCAAGGTAAATAAACGTTAGTATATTACTAGAGCTATCAACTCTAATACTATAACCACCGGTTTCTAAATTAGCTAAAATATCCATAAAATCACCGTTACCAGGAAGCTTAACTATTTCAAAGACAGCCTCTAAAGTAACGCTTGGATAATTCATTTTATCAAGTAATATACAATCATTTCCATCAAAAGAATAATATCCATTTCCTAATGTTGCCCCATCTACTCTACCATTTATTCCGTTGCCACTTAAATCACTCCATGTACTATTACTAGCATTTATCCTTGCATCATAATATCCTTTTAAGCCATTACTTACTATGCCATATTGATTAGTTGTAGGGACTTTATCTATACTCTGTCCTAAATCTTGGACATAAGTTACATCTAAGGTTAATGTTCCCTTTGTATCCTTTGGTTGGCTAGTTGTATTGCTATTGTAACTTATTTTAACATCAAAAGTAGTACTTGTCTTTTTGGCAAGCCTATCTCCGACATCTAACCCTTCAATAGTAAATTCTATAGCACTACTATTACTTGCCTTAGCATTTATATTATCGATAATGGCATCTAGTGTCCCTTTATTCTCTACCGTTATGCGATATATTATCTCATCGCCTGGTAATTTAAAATCCACATTAAAAGTAGCATTGGTTCCACTTGCTATAGGAGTATCTGTTACTGTTACGCCACTACTCTTACTTACCTCTTCTATCTTGGTAAAAACAATATTCCATTCGCTAGCTATATTAGCTGTTCCATTGATTTTTAAATTGGTACTGAATACAGAATACCCTATTACCATTACCAACACTAATACACTTAGTGTTACTATTATTATTTTTTTATTCACCCTTACCATCTCCGTATATAGTTATCCTATATACCATTATACCCCCCCCCCCATCGGTTTTGGCAAGTATAAATTTTACTCCCCATCAATTTGTCCAAAAATTGTAAATTATTTATTTAATGTCACGTTTTTTTCTACGGCTTCACCCGTAATTATTAAAATAAAATTACAAAATAAAAAGATACAAATCATCATATATTAGGAGAAAATAGATTTGTATCTTTTCGTATATTTAATACTTAGTTTGAGTATAATTTAAGTTTATAACGCCATACACTTTATCAAATGTTGCCATTAGATTAGCCTAGTCTAAAAGCTGGAGAGAGCCCATTACTCCTATCATAAGTATTATTAGCACTAGAACTACCACTATTACCAAATCTACTTGCTACATAAAACGAGGTATTATCATAATATGTATATGCGGTTCGAAACCACCAAGCATAGGTTGTACCCTTATATTCTTTTTCAACATCAAAGTAACTATCAGCAGTTACTTTGCTCCACGCATAATAATCTAATTGTCTCGTTAAATCATATGCAGTATCATATTCTAAATTTGATGTTTCGGAAGTGGTTTTCTCCCATACTTCATGCGGTGCTAATAAATAAAGTTTATCTTTAGTTTTATAGTTTGCACTAGCTCCTTTCTCATGACCTGATATGACATTTGTTTCTATTATTACATTTTTTAAATCATCTGGTAAGGCTTCATATATATCTTTATTTACATATTCGCGCATTGCACTTTTTTCCCAGCCACCTATATTTGTTTCGCTTGAATTCATCACATGCGTTGTTATTATATCTACAAACTCTACTACAAAACCACATGCTGTTTGGGAAAAGTTTTCTGTATCTTTACATACATCTGGAGTTGTGGTGTTAGCTATACGTAATGTATGTACTCCTAAACTGCCTAAATCTATTTTTCTTGTATCACCTGTGGCATACACTCCAGTATTAACATTCGCCTTTATCGTTTCCCAACTATCGGTTGCAAAAGAAGATATTATAGTCGATTCCGCTATTCGAAATGCTGGAGATACTCCATTCTTATACGAAGCCGAAGTCATTCCTCCGGCGCCGTTCTCCGAACCTATGTGCCAATAATCATGATCGTTTTCATATTTATAAGGCTCCCGAAGAAACCAAGAATAGGTTCTACCATTATATTGTTTGGCAACTATACTCTTATTATAATATGTACCGTTGCTTCTATAATAATCCAGTTGTCTTGTTATAGCTGTACCAAATCCCTCTATTTCCCTTGTGGATAATAAATATAATTTATCTTTAGTTTTATAATTTACACTAACTCCATACTCATGCTCCGATATGACATTAGTGTCTATTATTACCTCTTTTAAATCATCTGGTAAGGCTTCATATATATCATTATTTACATACTCTCGCATTTCACTTTTTTGCCAACCACCACTTGTACCTGCTGAATTCATTACATGCTCTGTTATGATATCCTCAAACTCTACTACAAAACCACACGCTGTTTGAGAAAAGTTTTCTGTATCTTTACACTCTTCCGGAGTTGATTTATTAGCTATACGTAATGTATGTACTCCTAAGTCTCCTAAATCTATCTCCCTTGTATCTCCTACTTGGTATACCTCTGAACCAACATTCGCCTTTATTGTTTCCCAACTATCGGTTGCAAATGATACTGGCTTTGGTTTCGGTATAACATTACTCTTCTCTGTTATTATGACTGGGCGGATATATGCTGTTGTAGTAGGTGAACTACAACTACTAGAATCTAAACTTGCACTATTTAATCCTATACTATAACTCATAAAGCCACTACTACATTTTGTCATTCCCCATATACTTCCATCATTTTCAGAATTTTCATCATTTCCTACATTCCCTATTCGGAAAGCTGGCGCTACCCCGTCAGTAAAACTAGCAACATTGGTCTGATCACCGCCATGATAAGTCACAGTGTAGAAATTGTCAGCATAATAAGAATAGGGCGCCCTCAACCACCAATAAGTTGTAGTACTTTCTAAGTATTTTTTAGCATAACTATAATTACTGGTAGTTACCCCTTGATTTTCATAATAATCTAGTTGGCGTGTTAAATCATATGCTGTATCATAATTTATTTTATTTGAACTTCCTTGTGCCCATACTTCATGAGTTGATAGCAAGTATAGTTTATCTGTTGTTTTAAAATTAGAACCATCTCCTGAACCATGTCCTGATATAACATTTGTTTCTATTATTACCGCTTTTAAATCATCTGGTAAAGCTTCATATATATCTTGATTTACATATGTCCTCATGGCACTCTTTTCCCAACCACCACTATTTGTATTACTTGAATTCATCACATGCGTTGTTATTATATCTTTAAACTCTACTACAAAACCACATGCTGTCTGAGAAAAGTTTTCTGTATCTTGACAAGCAGTTGGAGTTGATTTATTAGCTATACGTAATGTAAATGTGCCAAAACCTTCTAGAGTTACTTTCCTTGTATCTCCTACTTTGTACACATCTGAATTAATATTCTTGGATATTGTCTCCCAACTATCGGTTGCAAAACTTTTTGGTTTTGAATATAAAGCATTATATTCATCGGTTGTTAATAGTCTGGCTTTGGTATTAATTGTTGTTCCTCCTGCTGTATTTAATGCTGCCTTGGCTTTTGGTAAATAGGTATTATCTATAAAGTATCCTATATTTCCACTAGTAAGTGTATCATATTCAGTAGCTCCACTTCCAAAAGCTACTTTATATGCCTTTGATGAATCAGTTGTATATTCTCCGGTACTTGTTAATAGGGCTTTACTTAATAATGTTACTAAGCCCTCATCTTTACCACTAGCTTTAGTTACTGTCCATTTACTTCCATCTAATAATGTTACTTCATCTCCTACTTTATATTCTTCATATGAAGTTGGTACTGGACTTGGGTTATTTGAAGTATTTGGTTCATTCTCTAAATATACAAAGGTTAACATAACACTTTTCTTTGTGTTTTCTATATTGGTTACGCCACTGGCATAATTTATTGTTACTGTTACGGTGTTACTCTCTCCTGGGTTAAGTTGTGTCCCTTCACTTACTCCTGTATAACTATACGTTATTAATTTATTATCATCTTCTATTACTTCTACATTTCCTAATTTGGCTTTTAAATTTCCTTGGTTCTCTAATACAATGGTACATGTTATCTTTGATGATGAATCTCCTAATGTCCCATTTATTACAGCTGTATTAGATATAAAGTTAGTTGAATCTACTTTAGCTGTTCCTGTAGTTGTACAATTCATACTCTTTATCTTTACTATCCAACTTCTATCAATTGTTGCTATTCCATCTAAGTCCATATGTTGTGATAATGCTGCATAGCCTAGACTCATTACAAATATTAAGACTATTATTGATGTTGTTATTATATT
>CANQGH010000024.1 GCA_947601845.1 uncultured Bacilli bacterium
TACCATCTCCGTATATAGTTTATTCTATATACCATTATACCCCCCCCCCATCGGTTTTGGCAAGAAAAAAATACTAAATCAATTTTTTAATAAAATTAACCTTTTTCTAGATGGTTAACATGTCTTTTATAATATTAAAAATACACACACCTTTAATGTAACTTTGAAATCCAATAATACACAAATTATGATTATTTAAAAGAAAAGGCTGACTTCACCGTAGTGATAGTCAGTCTAAACTTCATTAATAGTACATAAATCTTTATTTAGCTTCTTCTTGAGCTCTTGTTTCTCTTACAACAGTTACTTTTATTGTTCCAGGATATTGCATTGTGCTTTCAATCTTTTCCTTAATATCTCTTGCTACTTTATGAGCTGTTAAATCATCGATTTCTTCTGGTTTAACAATGACACGAAGTTCACGACCTGCTTGTACAGCAAATGTCTTTTCAATTCCTGGCATTTCTTTAGCAATACCTTCTAATTGCTCTAATCTCTTGATATAATTTTCTAGTGAATCGTTTCTAGCGCCTGGTCGAGATGCTGATAGGCTATCGGCAATAGCTACTATTACTGATATAACTGATGTAGCTTCCGTATCGCCATGGTGTGACGCAATAGCATTGATAACTACACTATTTTCATTATACTTTTTAGCTAAATCTACACCAATATCAACATGGCTACCCTCTACTTCGTGGTCAATTGCTTTACCTATATCATGTAATAAACCGGCTCTTTTAGCAAGTCCTACATTCTCTCCTAGTTCTCCTGCTATCAATCCAGCTAGGTGTGCCACTTGTTTCGAATGTTCTAAAGCATTTTGACCATAACTAGTTCTAAAATATAACTTACCAACTAGTTCAATTAAAGCAGGATCCATCTTTGTTATCCCTAACTCAAACAAAGTGTCATTACCATATTCGATAATTTTTTGTTTCATTTCTTTACTTACTTTATCATATATTTCCTCAATTCTAGTAGGATGTATACGACCATCTTTAAGCAAAGTTTCTAGCGTAAGTCTTGCTGTTTCTCTACGTAGAGGATCAAAACTAGATAATACGACTGCTTCAGGTGTATCATCGATGATTAAATCTACTCCTGTTATTGCTTCGATAGTTCTAATATTTCTTCCTTCTCTACCAATAATTCTACCTTTCATTTCATCATTAGGTAGCGTTACCACCGTAACCGTTTGTTCATTAGCTAAATCAGCTGCATATCTCTGCATTGATAATACCACCAAATTTTTAGCTTTTTTATCAGCCTCCAACTTAGCTTCATTTTCTCTTTCTTTGATATATCCAGCAATTTCTTTAGACATTTGCTCTTCAACCTTTTTCATCATTAGTTTTTGAGCTTCTTCTTTACTCAACTTAGATATTTTACTTAATAAATCTAGTTGTTCCTGTTTTAAGTCATCCACTTTTGCTCGTTCGTTTTGGATTTCTTCTTGTTTCAATAATAAATTATTTTCTCTTTCCTCTAAAGCTACATCTCGTTTTTGATATAACTCTTCCCTCTTATCCATATTGTTTTCTCGTTGAATAAGACGATCTTCAGAAATTTTTAATTCATTTTTCTTCTCTTTAATTTCCCTATCAGCTTCCATCTTTAACTTATGCATTTCTTCTTTAGTTTCAAATAAGGAATCTCTTTTAGCTTTTTCAGCTTCTTTTCTAGCTTTCTCGATTATTTCTTCTGCTTTTTTATTAGAATTTTGTTCTTTCATATTATTTACAACGAAAGTTCCAATAACACCTACTGTCAATCCAATTACGACTAGCAAAATGGAGAAAAATATTTCCATAACCTTACCTCCATTTCATTTATGTTAAATTTTACATAGTTTTAACATCTAATTCTATTGTAGTTTTTATTCGGTAATAAGTCAAGGAAAAAAGAGTATAACCTACTCTTTATAAAATCCTAATGATATAATTATTTATTATCTTTTATTAGCTTAAATAATTGTTAAATTACTAATCTTTATTCTTGATAGTAATACCGTAATATTCTCTTATTTTTTGCTCTAATTCATCGCACAATTCAGGCTTTTCTTTTAATAATAATTTAACATTTTCTTTACCTTGGCCTAATTTTTCACCATTGTAAGCAAACCATGCTCCACTCTTTTCAAGAATGTTAGCATTACTAGCCAAATCAATAATTTCTCCTTCTTTACTTACACCCTCACCATACATAATATCAACTGTAGCCGTTTTAAATGGTGGAGCCACCTTATTTTTAACAACTTTGATAGTTGTCTTATTACCAATAACATTCTCGCCTACTTTAATTTGTTCACTGCGTCTTACTTCTAATCTAATAGTAGCGTAGAATTTTAAAGCTCTACCACCAGTTGTAGTTTCTGGATTACCAAACATAACTCCAACTTTTTCACGTAATTGGTTAATGAAAATGGCAATCGTATTAGTTTTACTGATTGTACCAGACAATTTTCTTAATGCTTGCGACATAAGTCTTGCTTGAAGACCAACATGTGAGTCTCCCATATCTCCATCTATTTCTGCTTGTGGTACTAAAGCAGCTACTGAATCGATGACAATAATACTAACGGCTTCACTACGAACCAAAGCTTCACAAATTTCTAAAGCTTGTTCTCCAGTATCTGGTTGTGACAATAATAATTCATTAGTATCTACACCTAAATTTTTAGCATATGTTGGATCAAGAGCATGTTCAGCATCGATGAATGCCGCTCTTCCTCCTCTTTTTTGGACCTCAGCTATAGCATGAAGTGCAAAAGTAGTTTTACCACTTGACTCAGGTCCATAAATTTCAATAATTCTTCCTTTAGGAAGTCCGCCGACACCTAAAGCAAGATCCAATGATAATGAACCACTAGGACAAACATCAATTTCCATATGTTTATTATCTCCTAGTCTCATAATTGAGCCTTTTCCAAATTGTTTTTCGATATCACTTAGAACTTGTTCTAGAGTTTTATCCTTATCTGTTAATTTACTCATTTCTATATTACCTCCATAATTTCTCTACACCTTAATCATACACTATTTTTTGGCTAATTGCAATACTAAATCGAACTATTGTTTGATTTACGATTTTAAAGCAAAAAATGAAATCAAAAAAAGATTTTCCTCTAAGGGAAAATCTAATTTTTAGGCCTCTTTTTTCTCAAAAATTAATTTTTTATTTATATTATAATACTCAATCATTGATACAATCGACATGATAGTTGCAAAATATAATAAGAAATCACTTACTCTTAAGTTAAAAAATTCAAATGGCATATTATAGAAAAATGTTAAAGCTATCCCTACCATTAAAGCGGCTGTTTTTATTTTTCCAGAACTAATAGCTGCTACTACCTTACCACGACTAGCTGCTTCCATCTTAATAGCATTTACAATAATATCTCTTAATACTATTACAACTGGAACTATCGCATGAATAAATCCTTCTCCTGCTAAAATAATTAAAACACTATTTACTAATACTTTATCCGCAATAGCATCTAACATTTTACCAGTATTAGTAATAAGTCCATAACGCCTTGCTATATATCCATCTAAGAAATCTGTTAAACTAGCGATAATAAATAATACTCCGGAAATAATATACCTTAAATCAACTAATATGCCATGTACTTTGTACTGTGGAAAATTAATATTTATAGCATAAAAAGGAAATAACATAATTACCACAATTAAAATGGCCATGATGATTCTAGATACAGTTAACTTTGTAGGAAGATTCATATACTTCACCTCTATTTTTTAATTCTTTATTAATAACCGTCTTTTTAGGTTCAATTAGTTTTAATAATAACAAAAATAATAACATAACAACTAAAATAGCTATCATTACCATTAATATTTTCTTCTTACTAACTTTCTTTTTCCTTATTATAGTATATGGTGAGCGTATTTTTTTATTGTGTTCATCCATCTTTTTTTCAGCTTCTAGTATATCAGCAAGTGATAATTTAGATGTATGTTCAAACATAAAATCATTGAATTCATCAGCTACTTTTTCCGGATTTAATCCCAAGTATTTGGCATAGGATGTTATCTTATCTTTTAATCCCAAAACATCTCTAAAAGCTCTAACATTACCTTCTTCAATATTTTCTAAATCATCCACATCAATATTTAAATCACTACTTGCTTCTTCTAATCCTACCCCGTTAGCTTCTCTATGTTCTTTTAAAAACTCTCCTAATTCTTTCAAATTAACACCTCGTTAAAAAAATAATACTTTATAAGCCATGTTCTGTTCCTATTACTAGGCGACAAACATTTATCTACCATTGCTGGTCCTTAACTCCGTTTAATTTCTTTGTTAAAGCTCCCCTACCAAATTTGGGTTTCTCGCTCGTGGGGGTTACCGCGTTCCACTTCTACTATTTCTAGTTTATTCGTCACTATGGCCCTTTACAACTACTATAATCATATCCTAAGACTTAGATTATTTGGTCTCCGTTAGACATTTCTACCTAAGGTTATTTTTTCCCTTAGCGCGATCACTAAGAACATCTCAGTTCTTGCGAGCATGGACTTTCCTCTATATAATCAAAATTACATAGCGTTTGTCAAAGTATTATTCATCATCTTCATCTTTACCATATACAATTTTTTCAAGTTGTGATAATCTTCGCATTACATCAACATTTGTAACTTCTTTAGCATCGCCACTCTTAGCTATTTCAATACTCATCTTCAAATTACGATTTTCTTGTTTTAAATTCATGATTTCTTCAAGTAATTCTTCTTTTTCTTTTTCACTTTCTTTTAATAATGTTTGGAATTGCTCATAATCATTAATAACTATATCTAAGAATTGATCTACTTCTTTTAATCGATACCCTCTTGTATCTATTTTAAAGTCTTTATCAAGTATATCTTGTGGCGTTAAAGTTATTTTATTTTGGTACATATGTCTTCACCAATCCCTTATGTTTATATTATCACAAAATTTGCATTCTTTGTCAATATTGTCAATAAAGATACTACCTATTTCTTCTACGTAATCTACTTCTATAAATTAATTTTGAAATCATTACATTCTCACTAATTCTATTTAAAGCATCAATTACATTTTCCCTAGTCATATATCCTCCATTAATACAATCATAACGCAATATCTACATCTTGTCTTAAATTCGACAAAACTAGCTAAAATATAACAAAACAGTAAGATTAACAAAAATAATGGAAAAAATTATGAATATATAGTATAATTTAGTATAGGTGGTTTTATGAAATACCCTAATGGAATAAAATTAAATACAACTAAGAATATTTCTTATGACAATAGAGGTATGGATTTAGAACAAGATATTAATATTACTAATCAATATTATATTGATAATAATATTGCCTTTATCTATAAGAAACCAACACCAATTCAAGTGACTAAAGTTGACTATTCTAAGAAAAGTGTCATTATTAAAGAAGCTTATTTTAAAGAACCATCAACAACAGATTATAATGGATTATATAAAGGTAAATATATTGATTTTGAAGCTAAGGAAACAGATAGTAAAACTTCTTTTCCTTTGAGTAATATTCATAAACACCAAATAAATCACATTAAGAATATTTATCTAAATGGAGGTATATCCTTTGTCATTGTTAGATTTAGTAAATTATTTCAAACTTTTCTACTATTGGGAGAAGATTTAATTAATTTTATTGATAACAATGATAGAAAATCAATACCCCTAGAGTATTTTAATAAAAAAGGATATTTAATTGAGGAAAAATATATTCCTAGGGTTAATTATTTGAAGATAATTGACAAAATCGGAGGTCTAAATGAAAAAGATAAAGAATAAAAGTGGTGTCACATATCATACAAAGAAAAATTCAAGTAAAGTAAATACAAATAAAACTAAATCTGCAAATAATGTTAAAAGAAAAAGGAAAACCAAGTTTAAAATTGATTTTAAAGATAAGGATTTTTTAACACTTTTGATTTTGGGTGTTATTACCATAGTAATTGCGTTTATAACGCTTGGTGCTATATGGGCCTTAATATTAGCATTAGGTATTGCAATAATTATTGTTGTTTGTAATTTTATGCGTAGATTACGTCGAAAAAAGGCTTGGCGAATTGTAACCAATGTTCTTTTGGTACTTATGTTATTGGGATGTATCGCTGGAAGCCTTGGCGCTGTTGTATTCATGTATTATGTTGTTAAGCAAGCCCCAGATTTCGATGTTAAGTTATTGGATAGATCTGAGACTACTTTGGTTTACAGTGCTGATAATCAATTGGTTGGGGAATTAGGTACTGAAAAAAGAGAAAATATTACTTATGATGAACTTAGTCAAACCTTTATTGATGCTTTAATTGCTACTGAAGATTCTAGATTTTTCCAACATAATGGATTTGATGCGGCGAGATTTTTGAAAGCATCACTTGGTCAAGTGGCTGGTCAAGATGCTGGCGGTGCTTCTACCATTTCGATGCAAGTTATTAAAACTAACTTTACTGATGCTAAAGTAACTAAAGGATTAGCTGGTATTGTTCGTAAATTTACTGATATATATTTAGCTGTATTCAAACTAGAAAGAAATTATAGTAAACAGCAGATAATTGAATTTTATGTTAACATCAACTATATGGGTGACACTGCTCATGGTGTTGAGCAAGCTGCTCAAACATATTTTGGTAAAACGGCAAGTGAATTAAACTTAGCTGAAGCATCTATACTAGCAGGACTTTACCAATCACCTTATAGCCTTAATCCTTATAAAAACCCCGAGGGTGCTACCGAAAGGCGTTCTAGAGTATTAGATTTAATGGTTATGCATGGATATATTACTAAAGAAGAACGTGATTTAGCTGATAGTATTCCTGTAGAATCACTTCTTATTGGAAAAGATTCAAATGAAGATTATGAATATCAATGGTATATTGATACGGCTGTGCAAGAAATTATTGATCGCTATGGCGTTAATCCTTATAATACTCCAATGATTATTTATACTAATATGGATGTGTCAAAACAAAAAGGAATAGATAATATCTTTAATGGAAAGACCTATACTTGGCGTGATGATTATATGCAAGCAGGTATTGCAGTCGTTGATGTTGATACTGGTAAAATAGTAGCCATTGGCGGAGGACGTGAGAAAGGACAACGTCTAGAAAACAAAGCAACATCTATTACTAGACAAATTGGATCTACCGCTAAACCTTTGTTTGATTATGGTCCAGGTATGGAATACCTAAACTGGTCAACATTTACAATGTGGGAAGATAAAGAAACCAATTACTCATCAGGTCAGCCAATGCGTAACTCAGACCGTGAATACTGGGGATGGATGACAACAAGAAGCGCCATTGCTTACTCTAGAAATACTCCAGCATTACAAGCATTCCAACAATTGGATAAGAAAAAAATTATTGACTTTGTTACTAAATTAGGAATTACTCCAGAGATAGACCAATATGGCAACATTCATGAAGCTCATTCCATCGGCTCATTTAATGGTTCTAACCCATTACAAATGGCTGCAGCTTATGCCGCCTTTGCTAACGGTGGAACTTACTATGAGCCATATGCAGTCAATAAAGTAATTTTTAGGGATACTGGTGTTGAGGATACTTATAAGTCGGAAGGAGTTAGAGCTATGAGTGATTCTACTGCCTATATGATGACTATGTGCCTAAGAACAGCCGTAACTGAAGGTCTTAGTAGTGCAGCGGGAATTAATGGTGTTCAATTAGCAGCCAAAACTGGTACTACTAACTATAATGAAGATTACTTAGCAAACCACGGATATCCAAGCGATATTGTTCAGGACTCTTGGGTTGTAGGATATGACCCAGAATATGCAATAGGACTATGGTTGGGATATGATGAATTAAATCATGATTATAATTTAAAACAAAGCGTTTCTATAGTAGAACGTGGTAACTTGTTTAGAGCAGCGGGTAATGCAGTCTTCAAAAAGAATAACCAAGAATTCAAGATGCCTAATAGTGTTGTATACTCCGCTGTAGAAAAATGGACAAATAACCTACTTCCTAGTGAAGATACTCCAGATGAAGCTATTACATATGAATGGTTTAAAAAAGGAACCGAACCTACAGTTGTATCAACTAAATATATTAAACTTAAAAATGTTACTAACTTAAGTGTTAAATATGACCCTTCTACTCTATCTGTTAACTTGTCTTGGACAAAAGCTAGTAGAGCTAAGGATGAAAAAACAAGTTATGGTGCATTTGGTTATAAAATATACAAAGATGATGAATTACTTGGATTTACAAGTAAAACTAATTATACCGTTAGTGATTTAGAAGATCCATTCGGTACTTATAAAGTTGTAACAACCTATGAAGATTATGATGATATGGATAGTCCTGGTGCTACATATTTATTAGAAAATAAAGTAGCATATACTTATGACTTATTAGTTCCAAAGTCTAGTAACTATACTATCGCGCAAGACCTAGATAGTTGGGACTTAAAACCATCATCTAGCGATATCAAAATATATGCTGATGGCGAAGAGACAACTGACTTCACCCTAACAATCACAATACAAAATTCTAAAGGTGATACTGTTGCCAATATATCCACAACTCAAGAAGAAACATTTACAATTACCTATACTGTTACGGTTGGTGAAGATGAAGATATTATTATTAAAAGAAGTGTTATCGTTGCATAACACTTCTTTTTACATAATGAAATGACAAATACCCATAAAAGTGACCCCTATTAAGAAAAACTTAACCGTACTAGAAATCCTATTATATTTAAGAGATGCTGGAATTAATTCATACATAGAAATAGCTATCATGATTCCCGCAATAACCGCTAGTAATAAACTCATAATAATATCATTCATTAATGGAGCTAAAAACAAATAGGCAATTATGGCTCCAACTGGCTCTGACACACCGGATATAAAAGTATAAAATAAAGACTTTAATTTACTTTTAGTACTGTAATATATAGGAACTGATATACTAATTCCCTCAGGTATATTATGTAGCGCAATAGCTACGGCCAGTGAAAGACCTAATTGAATATTTTTAGTTGAAGTCATAAAAGTAGCAATTCCTTCAGGAACATTATGTAATATAATCGCAATCATAGAGATTATACCTACTTTAAACAATCCTTTATTACTAATATCTTTAGAACTAATATCAGGTATATATTTATTAATTAAAGTGGAAATAATTATTCCTAAAACAATAAAAATTAAAACAATTAATATGGCTGGAAAAAAATAATATGTTTTTAATAGGCCGCCTATGGAAGATGGTATTAAATCTGTGATGCTAACCGTTAACATAACTCCTGCTGCAAATGCTAACGACCCACATATAACTCTATCTGTATTTTTAAATTTAAAGAAAATTAATAATGTTCCTAACATTGTAGATAATCCCGCAAAAGAAGTTATTAAAAAACTATACTCTACATTATTCATATAATTCACCTAATTAAATATATGAACAATTTAAACAAAAAAAGAACTTTTCATTTATAAAGTTCTCCTCTTAATATTAATTCGTTTTTCTTTTTATCATTTTAGGTCTTTTATAACCGTCTTCTGGGGTGTTAGTGGTTACTTCAATATCGTATTTTTTAACTATATTTTTATATTTTAAATAATGAATATATTCCTTATGATAATACTTTAACATGAGTCATTCTAATGAATAATTAATTGTTTATACATGTAACTTAGTCTTTATCTTCTTCAACCAATGAACAATTTTATAACTTACTTTATACAAGAAATAATATCCTCTTTTTATCTTTAAATCATATTCCCCTACTAACTCTACTACTTGCCCACCAAAGCCTTTTTTAAATAGATATACCCCATACATAGGATCTTTTTCATTTAAACGGGAAGAAATACCATAAAAATTATAATAGTCATAATGGTTATCTATCGCATATTTAATCATTTCATAGTTCATGGTATATGAAGATTGGAAATTCATATATTTATCATATGAACCACCTATTAGAGAAAGCACTTCTCTACCATATACAAAATATAACATTGTGCCTAAGGTAATAACATCGCCATGTTCCTTAAGTAATTCTTCATATTCCTTTATTTTTTTATCGGCGCGTTCTATCTCTTCTAATTTTAAATTCAACTTATTTTCACTCATTTTCCTCTTACCAGAAGAAATATCTTGCATTAATAAATCATAAGCATCTTGTAAATCTTGCTTTTCTTTTTTAAATTCATCTAACTTATCCTTGATATGTAAATCGGTAAAATATAATTTTAAATATTTTCCATTACCAAAAGCTTTATACATATTTTGATAATAACTTAAAGATCGAACAATAAAGTTTCTTCTTTCACCAGTATGATCCATAATATGTTTAAACTCTTCTAAATCTTCATACTTTCCTTCGCGAAGAACAATACCATTTTTTTCATTAAGTTTAATAATACGTCTTTTTTCATAACTCATATTTTTTAATATCTCATCAATAGTAGTTCCTTTTAATGGTAACCAATACATCCATTTAGCTTGTAGGCCTTGTTCACCAGGACGAGCACACTGCTCTTTAAAACCTAACTTCTCTAAATTTTTAACAACTGTTGAATTATCAATACCACCATCAACAATATTACCATCCATATCTCTTTCATGATACATAACATATGGATCTATTTTCAAGAAAATGGCACCTTTTTTCTTAGTGTATTCGACTATTTTATTAGTGAAATCTTTTAGTAAATCAAAATCATAATAATCAATTAAAAATCCCCGTGGGGCATAAAACATCTTTTTCCCAATAGGCGTTTTTTTGGAAAGTAACATGGTTGCTGCAACAATTTTCTTATCATCTTTAAATGCTAGTAACTCATACTCCCAGCCATTTTCACTCTTTAATTTAGCCCAACATACAGTCTGTAAAAAAGACGCTTGTTCGTGATTCATGGCAAAATGTTCGTACTCTTTTTCAGTTAATGTTACTAAATCCATATTATCACTCCTCTTTATTACCTATCTTTACTCTTTTTAATAATTTATACATCTTAAAAGCTATTTTATACACAGCATAATAAAACTTAGACGTAATCAAATCAAATTCACCAATATACTCTCTTACTTCGCCATCAAAACCTCTTTTAAACTCATAAACACCATGCATTTCTCCATCTTTATCTAAATTACCATCAATGCCATAAAAATTATAAATATTACATCCATCATTGACTGCATCCATAATCGATGTCCATTGAATTAAATATTGGCTAGGATAATTCATATATTCTTTGTAACTACCCCCGAAAATATAGGTTCGCTCTTTACCATATTGAATAAAAAGAGCACCCCCTAAAGGTATTTTATTACCTTTTTCCTTTTGTAAAATACCAATTTTATCTATCTCATTATGAAGATTAGTAATTAATTCCTTGCTTTTTATAATTCCTTGTTTAGATTTGTCACTTTCTTTGGTCTTTTCAAATTGCAAAATACGTTTTTCCTCTTCATTAATAGAATTAGTTAATAACTCTATTGCTTTATTAGTATCTAAGTAAGATATATATATTTTACAATGATCATTTAAAATATCAATCATATTATGATAGTAAGTAACCGGTCTATCCAAGAAACCCCTTCTTTTAGAAGTATGTTCCATAATACTTTTAAAGACTTGTAAATCTTTCTCTTTCAATTGTTCAACTATTACCCCACTATTTTGACACTTTTTAATTGATCGTTTTGTCCTCGAATCGAATTTAGAATAGATATCCTCCGTACTTTTACCTTCTATAGGAAGAACAAATACCCAACGCGGTTGTAATTCTTTATGACTATTAATATTTAGTCCATAATGTCTATAACCTAAAGATTTTAAGTTATGAATAAGTTCATCTCTATTGATATTTTCATTTACTACTTTACCATTAACATTCCTCTCTTGATAAGGAATAACGGGATCGATCTTAATAAAAATACCTTGACATTTTTTTACAAAATCTTTGATACCTTTAGTAAATTCTTTAACTATTTCCATATTATCGAAATCAATTAAAAAACCGCGTGGTGCATAAAACATTTTCTTCTTAATAGGCGTACTCTTAAATAATAATAAAGAAGCTCCTACTAATTTTTTATCATCATAAAGGCCTACATAACAGTGCCCCCAACCATTTTTACCTTTTAAATTAGC
The DNA here is from genome assembly GCA_947601845.1 of uncultured Bacilli bacterium. GTDB lineage: Bacteria > Bacillota_I > Bacilli_A > RF39 > UBA660 > RGIG3091. The sequence continues at coordinate 12,173 of CANQGH010000024.1, forward strand.
CCACTCTTTAGTTTGATGGAATGTAAAAAGAGGATGGGAAATAGCGAAAGAAGAAAATTCTTGTTCATCAATTTCTTTTAATGTCATACTATTCTCCTTTCTGCATTCTTACTTTAAGTCGCCTTAGCCACTTTAATGGTTTGGTATAAAGGGGAATTAGTTTAGTAAACATGAAATACATAAATGGTTTAGTAACAAAGTCAAATTCACCAATAAATTCGGTATATTCTCCCCCAAACTTTTTCTTAAATTCATGAATACCAACTACACTTTTGGTGCTTTTAGGATCCCCAATAGTTCCAAATTCATCAAATATTGCGATTTGCGATTCCTTAGCTTTAGCCACTTGATAATCAAAAAGTTTATAATTAGCAAAAGCATTTTTATACTCCATATCATTAGCGCCATATAAATACCAACTTTTATTGCCATAATAAACCATGAAGTAAGCACTGACAATTTCCTTTTCCTTAGTTTTAACTTTTTCCATAAAGAACTTTTGCTCTTCCTTTAATTTGTTTAAATGATCCATATCAACTTTCTTTTGTTTACTAACTTCTTCTATTTTTTTATTAATCACATCAACAATATATGGAAAATTTAATTCTGCTAATAAAAATTTTACATAATTTTTCTTTGAGAAAATGTCATAAAAATAATAATAGAAATTATCTTCATGAGAATAGAAGTTTTGTCTCTTCTCTGTCATTTTCATTAAACGAACAAAATCATCAATATCTTCTTTTGTCCCTTCTTTAATTAAGACCCCATAACTCTCAGCTCTTTTGATAGCGTTTCTTGCCGTTTGAGAATAATTTTTCCTAATTTCTTCCAAAGGAGGAGTTAAATCAATACGAAAAGTATAGCGTGGTTGCATAGTTTCAAAATATTTTGTTAATGGTCTTCTTTTATAGCCTAGTCTCTGTAAAAAAGAAACTAAAGCATAATTATCCTCACCATCTATTTTCAAAGCCATTTCATTAATGGTATGTAATTTAATATCTGGATCAATCTTAAAAAAGATAGACTTATGTTTTTTAGTAAACTTGGTAATTTCTTTAGTAAATACAGTAACTAAGTCCTTATCATTATAATCAATCGTAAATCCTCTTGGAATATAGAAATATGAATAACCGAAAGGAAGGCTTTTTTTCAATAATAAGGCCGTAGCTTTTATTTCGTTTCCATCTTCTAGACCGACATAATAAGGCGTAAAACCACGCCTCTTAGATACCATTCCCCACTCATAAGATTGTAAAAAGTGGCTTTTAGGGTGATTTTGAACAAAGTTTTCATATTCTTCTTCTTTAATATTTTCTATAAACTTCATAAATCATCTACCCCTTTAGTCCCTTTATTTTTCTTTTTAAATTACGCAAGAACATATAAACATAATATAAAGGATGAAGTGGATATGTAAATTCACCTATTAATTCTACAACATTACCCCCAAAACCTTTTTTAAACTCAAACATACCATAATCTTTATCATCTTGATTAAAATGTCCTGATATTCCATAAAAATTAGCATACTTTATTTTTTTCTTATAAGCATCTTTTATATGGGCATCATACATTAAATACTTAGGAGTAAATCTTTTATATTCTACTAGGATACCACTATGGAAAGTAATATATTCTTGCCCTGATTCAAAGGATACAAGCGCCCCTATATCACACCCCTTAGGATGTTCTTGCTTAAACTTAATAGCTTCTTGTAATTCGTGTTCTAATTTTTGAATTAATTTTAGAGATGTTTCTTTTTGATTAATAAGTTTATTACCAATATTATCATGTTCCATCTTTTCTTCTATTTCTTGATAATGTTTTCTTTCTTCTTCTAGCATTTCCTTAGTACTTTCTAAATAAATGTCAGGATCTAAATAAGCTATATAAATGTTCATAAGATTTCCTAAACAATGATACATATTACGATAATATTCTAGACTCCTAGGTTTAAAATTTTTTCTATCAGCTGTCTTAACTAGAATATCTTCCATACTATCTAAGTCTTTTTCAGTACCTTTTCTAATACGAACTCCTTTTTTATAAGTAGCTTCAATATTCTTTCTTGTACTCTTAGAAAAACCTTTTTTTAACTCTTCATAATCTTTATTTAATTCTAGAACAACATTCCAACGTGATTGAGTATAAACAAAGTCTAAATTAAATCCATAATGTTTATAGCCTAGTTTTTTTAAATCATTAATAACTTTATCATTTTGAAAATTACCTTCCACAATGCTTCCATCATTTCCTCTTTGTCTATAAACAATATTAGGATCGATTTTAATCATCAAACCATTTCTTTTCTTACAAAAAGTTTCTAATTCTTTAGTAAAAAACTTAATTAATTCTATATCATTGTAATCAGCTAAATATCCTCTAGGAGCATAAAAAGTCTTTTTCCCACAGAAAGTTTTAGTAACCGTAAACATGGCCGCTAATACCACCTTATTCTTTTCTTTGACTCCTAAATAATATATTTCACTACCATAAATTTTTCTTAAATCACCAAGTCCTACCGTTTGAAAAAAACTTTCTTGCTCGTGACCATTCGCAAATTTTGAAAATTCTTCTTTAGTTAATTCCACAAATTTCATAGTAGCACCTCCTTTGGTTAGGCTATTATCTTCTTATATTATTACATAGAATTATTCTTATTTAAATGTTTTTATTAAAAAACATACTATTTATTACTTTTACAAATATCTTTCAATTTACAGTCATTACAATTAGGGGAAGTTGCCTTACAATGGTATCTTCCAAATAACACTAATTGATGATGACGTTTACTCCAGACACTTTTATCAAACTTTTTCATTAACTTCTTTTCAATCGTTACTACATCATCTTTTTTATTAGCAAGTCCTAATCTTTTACTAACCCGCGATACATGAGTATCAACAGCAATAGCCGGCACATCAAACAAATTACTAAGTACAACATTGGCCGTTTTCCTTCCTACTCCCGGCATTTGTTCTAAAGCACCTCTATCATTTGGTACACATCCACCATATTGATTAACCAAAATATTAGCTATTTCTTTGACAAATATGGCTTTTTTATGAAATGTTCCAATGGGTTTTATTATCTCCATAATATCATTTACACTAGCTTTACTTAAATCATCAATACTAGGATATTTATCAAATAAAATAGAAGTAACACTGTTAACTCTTTTATCCGTTGTCTGAGCGCTTAATACTACAGCGATTAATAATTCATAGTCTTTATTATAATTTAATTCACACTTAGGATTAGGATATAATTCATCTAAATATTTCTCTACTTCATAAACCATTATTCATCATCGTCCAACCAATCATATTCAAACACTTTTAATTTATCCTCTTTCTGTTCTTTATAATTAGTTCTATTTTTTTCTACATCTTCTTTAGTTTTTATACCCTTTTTACCCCATTCATATAAGATTTTATCAATATACCTTAAATTGCTAACGCCATTAAAGGTTGCTTCCTTTACCGCTTCTTTAATTAACTCCTCATTAATTCCACTATCTACCCAGGCTTGAATTATCTCACATTCCATAGGACTTAATGTTCTTACAAACTCTTTTTCTATTAATTCAAAGATATTACTAGCATCACCTTCACAATTATTAACTTCATCAGCGATGAGTAAACTTACTTTTTGATAAAAGTTATCTAAAGATATATATTCCTCACTAATATTTTTTTCATTTTTTATAACTTCTAAATCAATTAATTTACTATCAGTGAGTTTACTAATTATCACCATTACCTTCTTAACATCAATAGCCAAATCTTTCTCAATGGCTTTAGGATTAAACAATATCTTATTGCCTTGATTGTACAAATACATTAAGAAAATAAATTCCTCTAGACTAATTTTTAATTTGTCATATACCCTGTATAAATATAGAGGTATAACGATATTACGCGCTTGTAAGATTTCAATTAATTTTTGATTTTTCATAAATCCCCCTAATAATTATTAACAACATAATTCTTCAAAAGATTATTATCATTTTCTATTTTACCATTCAATATCAATGATACTAAATCACCATAAATACTTTTTAAGTAAGGTCCTCCCTTTTTATTTAATATATGCATTATTTCATCACCAGATATGTTAATATCTTGTATATTAGTAATTGGTAATTCTTCATATTTTTTAGTTATTTTCTTTTTATCAATACCTTTCATTGCTCCGGCAATACTGTTGACATATAGACCATATTGATATAATACTTCATTATTTAAATTATCCTTGGTAACCGCTTCTCTAATTTTCTTAATTAATTCCCTCTCATTTCTAGAGAATGGATAATTTTCACTAATATTTAATGATGCCCAAGTACCAATAATATCAACATTTAATGTAATATCTTCTAAGTTATATAACTCTAACTCTTTATCTAGTTCCAACTCTTGTAATAAAGATATTCCGTATCTTGCATTTTTACTAGAAAAGATTTTATTTAATTCTTCTTTTTTTCTTTGATAAGATAAACTAGATAAGTTGTGTTTAGTTAATTTGATTGCATCCTTTATTTCATCACTCAACTTAAAATCTAGAATAGTAGCAAATCTTATCGCTCTTAATATACGAAGTGAATCTTCCGCAAATTTTTTATAACTATCTCCTACCGTATTTATCTCTTTTTTATCTAAATCATTTTTACCATTTAATAAATCAATAATTTCTCCATCACTATTCATACAAATAGTATTGATAATAAAATCGCGTCTTTGTAAATCTTCATATAAATCATCAATATATTCAAATTCAATGGGTTTTCTATTGTTTATATATGATAATTCACGCCTAAACGTAGTTATTTCAAAACGAATATTATGATAAAAAACTGTAACTGATCCATATTCAACTTTAGGAATAAAAATATCTTTAAAGATTCTTTTAATATCCATAGGGGTAGCACTAGTAGCAATATCGACATCAAGTGATGGTCTATTAAGTAAATAATCTCTTACAAAACCACCTACAATATATGCCTTAAAACCATGATTTTCTATTTTCTTTAATAATTTTAACGATGTTTCTAACATTAATATTCCTCCAATACCATTGTATCAAATTTATACTTAAATTTAAAGAAAATGATGATAAAAGTCCTATTATTTACTGTGTTTTTTATTATATTTGACAAACATCATTTTATTATACTATTTATGCAAAAAAAGACCATTGACTTATTGTCAACAGTCCTAAATAGAAACGTTATTCTATTATTTGTTAACTGCATCTTTTAGTGCAGAACCAGCTTTGAATGTAACTGCTTTTCTAGCTGGAATTTTAACAGTTGCACCAGTTTGAGGATTACGTCCTTCACGTGCAGCTCTTTTTGAAACTGCAAATGTTCCAAATCCAACTAATGGTACTTTATCTCCTTTTGATAATGCTTTTGTGATTGCTGCAAATGTAGCATCGATTGCTCTAGTAGCATCTGCTTTTGTTAATTCTGTAGCAGTTGCAACAGCTTCAACTAATTCAACTTTTTTCATTTTATTACCTCCGTATTTTTCTTAAGCACTTTATGCTTACATATATAAAATAACATGTTTTTTTTACAAAAGCAATGGTTTTATTGATTTTTTACATAGTTTTTACTAAATTGTAATTTAAAAAATGAAGTGCACAATTGTTGTGCAATAAGTTTTAGAATTTATTTATAAGCAAATCGTTGACAATAGGTAGCTATAATTCGCCATACTTGTTGTAATATCTTTTATTAAGATATTACAAACATTACAAGAATTATGGCTAGGTTCCTGTTGTCAATGAGGAATTATAAATAAATTTATTGACTATTTTTTTCTGATATGTATAATATTTAAAAATTTACATTACTCATAGGGATTGTGCACTTACATTTAAAATTTTTGTCTCTATGTCTTTTTAGTATGTTGTTATTTAATATTTAAACTGTCTTTTGATACTGTTTTCTAATATTTTAATATAAAATTCAGTGCACTTTCCTTTATAAATACTCTTTTTCCTATCTATTGCACTTAATTGTGCTCTTTACTTAAAATTTAACGGTTTTTACTAAATAATGATATTTATATTATTTATTAGAAGAGATGCCAACTATAAAAATTACCATCTTATAAACATTAAATAACAATTGCAATCAAATTATTGGAACCTTTATTAACAATTTTTGTCAAAACATTGCTTAACTTATAACGAACGTTATCTGGCATTAGTGATATTTTAGATTGAATTCCCTCTTGCACAATAACATCTAGACTTCTACCAAATATTTCACTCTTCCAAATATTACTTGGATTTGTTTCATAATCTTTCATTAAGTAATTAATTAGCTCTTTACTCTGTAATTCGCTACCAATGATTGGTTCAAATGTAGATTGAACATCCACCCTAATCATGTGAATAGAAGGCGCTACAGCTTTTAATTTAACCCCATAACGCGAACCTTGTTTAATTATTTCTGGTGTATCTAATTTCATATCGGCAAGCGTTGGTGACGCTACACCATAACCTGTTTGTTTAACCATTTTTAAAGCATACTTAATCTGATCATATTCACATTTAGCCTCATTATATTCTTGGAATAATGACAATAATTCGGCTTTATTCTTGACATCAATCTTAATAATATCCGTTAATACTTTATTATATAGTTCTGCTGGAGCTTCTAGTGATACAATTACTTCACCAGTTGAAGGATCAACATTTGATAAATAAGCTTTCTCTATATTCTCGTTTCCTAAGAAATGTTTAGTAATATTTTCAATATCTCTTAATTTATCGACTTCCACAACACTTTCACGGATACTTTCAATATAACTTTGTTTAATTGGATTTTTACTATTTAAAATAGCAATCCATTCTGGCATATTTACTTTAACCTCTAAAATAGGAAATTCGTATAATGCTTCTCTTAAGATATCATAAATATCTTTTTCAGTCATAGATTCAATACTTATTGGCATAACCGGTACATTGTGTTCCTCTTTTAAAGATTCTGCTAATCTTTCGGTCTCTGGTAAAGTAGGATGAGTTGAGTTTAATAAGACAATAAAAGGTTTACCTAATTCTTTTAATTCTCTAATAACTCTATTTTCAGCTTCCAAATAATCATTTCTCGAAAATTCTCCAATTGAACCATCAGTAGTTACTACAATACCAATAGTAGAATGATCTTTAATTACCTTTTCTGTACCGATTTCAGCGGCTTCAACAAAAGGAATCTCTTCGTTATACCAAGGTGATTTAACCATACGGGGGCCATTTTCATCTTCCGCTCCTTTAGCATTGTCAATAACATAACCAACACAATCGATTAATCTAATATTGCAACTAAAATCATCAATATCAATTTTAGCTGCCGTATTAGGCACAAATTTAGGCTCAATGGTCATAATCGTTTTACCACTAGCACTTTGAGGAATTTCATCTAATGCTCTTTTACGCTCATATTCATCTTTAATATTAGGAACTACTAATGTTTCAATAACTTTCTTAATAAAAGTACTTTTACCAGTTCTAACCGCCCCTACTACTCCTAGATAAATATCTCCACCTGTACGTTCAGCAATATTTTTAATAATTTCATGTTTATCCATATCCATACCCACTCTCTTTTTTTATTTTCAATTAAATATATGAGTATAAAACAAAGATATACCAAATAAAAAAAGAATTGAAAAATTCACCAATTCTTTTATGTTAAATCTTTTTAATTAGTAAGTCTTTTTTCATTATTCATTTTACTTTCAACAAGCTCTCTTAATTGGGGAAAATATGTATAATCCACAGACCTAAACTCATCAGGGTGTATAAAAGGATTAGGATAATAACTAGGATCTGTAATGTCTTTTCCTCCTTCGATTGCAGATAACGAATATAACTTAAACATCAATTTTTGATCAGATACTCCATTTTGCACGCCTTTTTGTTCAACATGAACAATGTCAAACCTAGCCTCATCTCTTTTAGCAGATATCTCAAGTAATTTCATACCATGCAAGTAGGGACTTTGTTCTCTTGAACATAAAACCGATATATTCCTTTCAAGTTCTATCCCATCTTCATCAAATTTCATAAATTTATCTATTTCTTCATTTCTAATTACCCTTAACGAATTATCTACGCCATAATAATTAGTTTTGCCAACTCGCACATTCAATTGATTGTTACAACTGTCACAAGTAATAGATAATTCTAGCTTATCATTAGAATTAACGGCATATACTAGCGGAGTTCCATAATCGCTTTCTGATACTACTAAATTGAAATATCCCTCAAATATTTTTTTAGTTACAGCACCAGAACATTCCCTTAATATTCCAGGATTAACATTTCCTCCTCCAATCAAATTTATTAATTCTATTACTGTAGATGCTGTAGATTTTGGCTCAGTTGCCAAAGCCATGCCATCTTCTTGTTTGCTTACTTGATTAATGACTGCTACTAACGATTCTACTTCTTCCTTCATTATATGACCTCCTATGCTTTTATTATACCCCCCCCCCCTAGGGATGTGGCAAGGATAAAAGTAGAAGTTGACATGTTACTTTACAAAAAAAATAATGCATACGCTATTTAGTTATAACATTTTATCTAAATCTTTAGGTACTTTATCTTGAACTATAGCATTTATTATTTTTTCTGTTTTTTCTTCACTAACCTCTTTACCCGCTATTTGACCAATCTCTTTAATGAGGTCTCTTAATACACCTTCATCTTGCATATTAGAATGTTGTACTTTAGATGCTAATGACATAATAGTAGCTTTATCTACATTTGTTTTTTTCTCTACCTTATTAAAAAAAGAATCTCCAAACATCAAAAAAATACCTCCTACATAATTATATGTAGAAAGTATAAAATGGTTATTCATTACGATTTTTAAATTGTAAAACAATAGGTGTTCCTTCTAATTCAATATTCTCTCTTAACTTATTTTCTAAGTATCTCTCATATGAGAAATGAACCAAGTCTTTACTGTTAACAAAGAAAGTAAACTTTGGAGGATGAGTACCCGTTTGACTTGTATAATATATTTTTAGTCTTCTACCTTTATATGAAGGAGGTAAGTTTAATAAATAAGCATCATTAATAATATCGTTTAAAATACTAGTTTTAACTTCACGTTTAATATTTTCGCTTACTTTCACTACTTCTGGCATAATAGTATGAATTCTTCTTTTAGTCAAAGCCGAAGTAAAAATGACTGGTACATATGATAAAAATTGAAACTCACTACGTACCTCTTTCAAATAATCTTTAATATTCTTTTCTTTTTCGACTGTATCCCATTTATTAATAACTAAAATTAAACCTTTACCTTTTTCTAAAACATATCCTGCAATATGTTTATCATGTTCAATAATACCTTCACTAGCATTAATAACTAAAAGACATATATCACTTCTATCAATGGCTTTCATGCTTCTAAGAAGACTATATTTTTCAACATTTTCATATATCTTTCCTTTTTTACGCATTCCAGCTGTATCTATAATAACATATTCTTCTTTCTGATAAGTAAGAACTGTATCAATAGCATCTCTAGTAGTACCCGCTACATCACTAACAATAACTCTATCTTGATTTAATAAAGCATTTACTAAACTACTCTTACCAACATTAGGTCTACCTATAACACTAAACTTTATTCGCTTATCTTCTTGATCTTCTTTTTTAGTAAAATCTTTAGTTATTGACTCCATAAGTTCTATATAGCCAATACCATGTTCCCCACTAACAGGAATATATTCATCAAAACCTAATTCATAAAAGTCATATATATGATTCATAGCTTTCTTATTGTCAACTTTATTAATAGCTACAATTACTCTTTTTCCACTACGCCTCAAAATATCTCGCACTACTAAATCATTAGAGGTTAATCCATCTTTACCATCAACAATAAATACTACTACATCAGCTTCATTAATAGCAATTTCTGCTTGCATTTTAATCTCATCATTAAATTTCTCAAGTGATGCATCAATACCACCAGTATCAATAATATTAAACTTAATATCTTTATACACCGCATCACTATAAATTCTATCTCTAGTAACCCCAGGAGTATCTTCTATAATAGATATTTGCTTTCCAGCAATTTTATTAAAAATTGTACTCTTTCCTACATTGGGTCTACCTACTAATGCCACCGTTGGTAACTTCATAGTATCACTTCCTCTTTAAAAAGGTATACTAAAAACCTCTTATACCTTTATTAACCATTTCAATTAATTGATCATGCACATCATTTCTTACTGACAAATATCCCCTATCAGTAGCACCTAATGCTGCTTGATAACTAGAATATCTTCTTAGTACCATGCAATAACCATTTTCCGTTAAAGTGGCTAATGTCTTAACATTCATACTACTAATAGTGATAATTTTATCATAATCAAAAGAATAATTATCTAAATTATTACTATTATAATCTTCTTCATTAGTCAAATCTTTGCTAGTTAATTTAAAAAAACTATTATTTCTTTTGTTCACCAACGGTATAGTTCTATAAAAATTATTACCCTCAGCAATTACCAATAATGGAGTAGAACTATTTTTTTCTACTACAATACTACCTAACTTATCCATAAATTAACTACCTCTTTAAACAGTGGTAATTATATCATTTTTACATTAAAATGTCAAATGATACCACTTATTTTTGAGGTCGTTAAGACTACTACCATAGACAATTTCTATATTTTCTATTAAAGGTAAAATATCTTTTTTTTGTAATAGTGATGTTGACAAATAAAAATAATTATTAAAGTAATTTGCTTCTTTATACTTCTTTATTAAGTCATATTGGTCAATTTTTAAATAATATTTTTCATCATTATGCACCACAATTTTTAAATCAATCGTTTTTCCATAATATGTATCAATATTTTTTATATCCAAAATCATCCCAATATATTTTATATAATAAACATGCACTTCGTAAAAGCCTTCTAGGGTAATTCCATATAATTTTCTAAGTTTTAAAATAATCATCTTAACATATTTTCCAACATCATCATTACTATCTATATCAAAATCTTTTATATATGCACTATTTATAAAGACTTTATAACAATCATCATCAGTAAATTCTAGTTTCATTTTACCACCTATATTATCTTATGTAATTTCTAAAAACGGGGTATAAAAGAAAAGTAATTTTATGGTTGCTGAAAGTTAATTGGTTGTTATTTTATATGGATTATCTATTGTTCCATCTTGACTAATATCGGTTATTTCTACGTTAGTCTTTAAATTAATAACTGGTCTTACAATAACTTAGCATTAGCAGTTGTATTAAAGTTGAACGACTCGAAAACATACCATATACGAGCGGTATGATTACCAGGGGAAAAGGAAACGATACTCATAGTTCAAAAATAAGCAGATCCTATATATAAATAATAACTTCTATTTGCTATAGTATACGCAAATTCCCATCGGTTTTGGCAAAAAAAAATACTAACCTCGGTCAGTATTTAACAAGTATTTAAATCATTGTAAATTATTTATTTCTTCTACTGATAAATCTGTATATTTAGCTATAGTGTTAATATCTACATTATCTTTTAACATGGATAAAGCTATTTCTTTTTTGCTAGAAAGAATGCCCTCTTCTACACCAGCACTAAGTCCTTCTTCATATCCATCATTCCTTGCTTGCTCCTGTAGGGCTACCTCTTTATCATATGATTCCCCAAAACTTTCTTCACTACATACCTCTACGGCCTCTTTTACATAGTCTTCCATTACCTTATCTCCCATTATCAATTCTTCTGATAACTTTATATTAGGTTCTATTAATGCTAATATGCACCTCTCTAATTCATTTAAGCTATCTATACCTTCATTATAATACTTTTGTCTCAATTTTGGTACATATATATTTACTATTATTATTTTACTCGTTAATTTTATCAATCTTTTATTTTGCATGTAATATATATCTATTATATCTTCATTACCTTTAAATGCAAAATTATTGATATTAAACTGTATCGTTTGGGTATATCTATACTTCGTTCCTACTTTTGTCTTTTTAGCATATAGTCTACTAGCATATTCTAAATTTCTCTCCATGGTATTAACACTACTATTATTATTAATTTCTATATTTATTATGCTTCCATCTATCTCAGCTACATAATCACATCGTTCATTTTTATCAGTATTATATTTCTTATTTACATCATTTTTCACTAATTTTATCTTACTTAATAACTCTTTATACTCCATATCTAATAAATGAGATAATAATCTACATGAATATCTTATTCTCTCATCATTTTGAAACATGCTTTTAAACATAATATCTGATAATAAACTCGCTTTCTCCCCTTTATTTAATTCTTTTATCGAGAATACTTGTTCTTTATCTCTTTCTAATTCATATAGTTCTTGATAAATTTCACCTCTAAGTTTTACCATATTTATTCCTCCTTTATTAGCACTATATCACACTAAAAAAGAAATGAAAAATGGCCAAAATATGATTTTAAACCATTAAAAAAATACAAATCTAAATTTTGCTTTTAGGCAATTATTAGATTTGTATCCCCTTTTTAGTTCAATATTCAATTTTAGTAAAATTTTAATTTTTTAACTAGTTTTTATCACGTAAGGTGAGGTAGAAGTTCCGTTACCACTTATGACTTCTACGTTAGGATTAAGGTTAATGACCGGGCGTACCCCATATGGATTGCTAACCCCACTGTATATAACGATGCCGGTATTTGAAAAAATAATATTGTACATATAACCACCCCCATTTTCAAAAGATCCCGGGCTCATAGTCCAATAGTGGGAACCTGTATACAAATAATAATTACTATTGATATTAGAAGACCAATATACTCCACCAGCATATGCTACTTCATCTGCTGTTATTAAGCCTATTTTATATTTAGACATACCATTTCCTTTATCATTGCCGACCGTAAATAAATCATGAGACGCATTGGAACACGAAAAATTGGGGGTTTTCTTTAGCCTTAACCTTCCCAATGAATCATAAGTTGTAGGTGTCTTCCCTATACCATTTCCACTATATAATGTTCTATCATTACAAAAGCCGGTATCGGATATATAGGCATCATAACTTAATAAATGATTTTCATACCAATTCTCTAAATATGTTTTGATGTTAGAATCCACTTCATTCTTATGGGCTTGTTCATATGATGTTGAAAAAAATGCTGTATACATATTAAAATCAGTAAGGATATTATATCCATCTTTAGTACCAGTCTCTAATATTTTATACATAGTATCACCAGAAATAGTGGAAACACTTCTAAAAGTATAATATCCATAATAATCCTTGCTATAAGTCCCATCTACTATATCACCTGTTAGAGCATATATTCCCGTTGTTTTATCAAACGAATATGTCTTTGACATTTTTATTGTTTCGCTTGATAAGGCTTGAGACACCCCCCCATTACTATTTCCAAAACCATCAATATAAGTTGTTGGTTCTCCGTACATATATCCTGCATTAGCATTATCTCCTAGCATAGAGTTAAAGGCACTATATCCAATGGTAGCATTACTTCCGGTTGCATTAGGAGTTGTTCCTTGATATATAATTCTTATACTTCCATCTTCATTTATTCTTATGATTCGCCAATAATATCCTGCAAAATATACATAATTGTTGGTGACTGCTCCTCTAAAATAGTAAGTTGTCTTTCCATCTTCTGTATTCTTATTAGTATAATATAAACCTTTACCATTGGTATCGCTATTTACTTTGGAAAAATCAATATTAGTATCACTTTGAGGTGTATTATCTTGTAATATCTTTCTTGATAATCTTATTGGTGTTATATCAAAACCACTACTTGGTATATTATTTCCTAAATCTTGAACATAAGTTACATCTAAAGTTAATTTATTATCCGTTAGACTTGGTTGGGAAGTAATACTACTATCATAACT
>CANQGH010000025.1 GCA_947601845.1 uncultured Bacilli bacterium
AAGGCTCATTTAAAAATGTAGGTTTTCCTACATAATTATATGGACCAAATATTACATTTTTATGTTGACTTTAACACTACAAAAGGATTTTGATTTTGTTTTAAACATTCAATTATTCTATGCCTCATAAAGTATGATGTTTTTAAACATACTCCTGTTTTTTCTGCACATCTTCTTAAGGATAAGCAATCTACAAAACATTCAACATATTTTAACCATTTTTCTTTTTCTAATTTGGTTGTTGCAAATATTGATTTTGATTTTGATGTAAATGACACTCCACAATTATTACATCTATATCTTTGCATTCCATTATAAAATCCTAGCTTTACTATTTTTTTTGAATGACATTTATAACATTCATTTATTCTACATTCGTTAAATTCAAATTCATTATTTATTATTGTTTTCAAATAATCTAATAATTCATATTTTTCTTCATTTGTCATATTTGTTATTTTATCTATTATTTCATTCATTTTTATCATCTCTTTATTATAATATCACTTTTTATTTTTTTAATCAATTCGGTCTAACATAGAGAATGTAATTTGTAATTGTATCGTAATTATATATAAGTACATAATAACTTTTTTAATTCTTAATATCTTTCCTTATATAAGCAAAGTTAGCAATAGAGTAACACACTATGATAGTTATTAAAGAAATCATAAGTCCTAACCAATAACCAACTGGTGCTACTCTTAGAGACAATAAATAATATTCAAAATTATTAATAACCATCCAATAATCTAAATAAGGTAAAAAGGTATAAGCAAGAAAAGATATTTTATAAGCTGCTATTAGATACCACATTACAGGAGAGATAACAGTAAGAATCATAGTAATTCCTACCGTTATGGAAGTATTAGAAGTAATAGTAGAAATAAGTAATACAATCGATAGCATAGCAATAATTGGAATATTTGCTACTAATATATCCTTAATCATATATAAAATGTAATTTACTTCTCTAACACTATCATTGTAATAAATTAATTTAGGAGTAAATAAGTCAGCAAAACCAAATCTAATACCAGCATATATGCACATTAATAGTAAGGCACTAAACCAAATGATGTAACTATGAATAATTAGATATAAGAATTTACTAAGTAATATCTTCCACCTTTTTATAGGAGATGTTAATAACATTTTATTAGTACCATCTTTATATTCATTACTAACAACACCTCCGCTAGTTAAAATAACGGCAATTACCACAATAATAGATAGATTTAAAACTTGATTAACAGATGTTTTGGCAGTGATATATGTGGGAAGCTTATACCCTTCATCAGGCCCAAAGGTAATGTCATGCCTGATTTTATTTTGGGTGCTATACAAAATTATAGCTGTTTTTTCTTGCTTGGATGCCTTCAAAATATTTTGAAATTTAACATAGCGTTCGTAGCTATTGAATCCAGCAGTATAAGCATCATCTTCATCATAATCAGGAGTAAAATATTTTAGGTTATACATTAATTTTGATTCCTGGCCACAATTAATACTCAAATAATTATTTTGGTCTTCTACTTTGTTGTCAATTAATGTTTGATAACACGCAAGCTCAACCCCGCCATAATTATGTGTAGTTAAAGTATGTTCCACATATTTATAATATTTATTTTCCTCAATTAATTCTTCGCTAATACTTTTAATGTTCTTGCTATCTTTTATTAACTGTTCTAATTCATCAGTACTTTTAGAAACGAGTGCCAAAATCGCATTTAAGCATTTATCAAAAGAATAACCCTCACTTTTAACTCTTACCCAAAATGGATCATTAGGATTTTCTATTATTTTACTAGCAATATAAATATCATCTTCTGCATTTCTTAAGTCATTTAACACCGCATATTGCCAAGAACTGTCATCTGTAATATGCATTTCTTCCAATTTATCATACATAGATTTTTCATGTTGATAAAAGTTTAAATATATAGCATTTTCTACATTGGGATTACTATCATATTGTTCTTTATAATAGCGATACTGCGTATCGGCATCACTAGATGGTATATTATAATATACTTGATTACTAAACAATTGCATCACTTCGGTTATTCCCACCACAGATGTTACCAATAGTAATAAAATAATAATTATATTAGATAGTGTATATTGCTTAATAAATTCACATTTAATTAAATTAATTATTTTCATGATTATCACCTACCTCATTAGTAACATTACTAGTTATTCTTAAAAATTCTTCTTCTAAGGAAATATTTTGTTTTTTAATTGCTTCAATATCAAACTCTTCTACAATCTTGCCATTATGGATAATAATAATATAATCACAAATAGTTTCAACTTCTTTTAGAATATGGCTACTGATTAAAACTGTTACCCCCATCTTTTCATTAATATTTTTAATAATATCACGTAACTCTTTAATGCCTAGCGGATCTAAGCCGTTAGTTGGCTCATCTAAAATTAATAATTTAGGTTTTTTAATAAGAGCATTAACAACACACAATCTTTGTTTCATTCCTAAGGAGTATTTATTAACTTGGTCATTTATTCTTGTATCCAATTTTACTAATTTAACTATTCTATTAACATAATCTATATCTTTAATGTTATTCATAAGCATCGTTAATTTCAAATTCTGCATTCCTGTCAAGTATAGATATAAATCTGGTTTCTCTACGATACATCCAACTTTGGCTAGAGCCTTTTCAAAATCTTTTTTAATATCAAAACCACATATTTCTATTTTTCCACTGTCAGCATGATAAAGGTCAAGAATAGTTTTAAGGAGTGTCGACTTACCTGCTCCATTAGGTCCGATTAAACCAACTATATCTCCCTCATAAATACTTATATTAATATCACTAATAATCATTTTATTACTCAACTTTTTAGATACGTTTGTAACCTTCAACGCCAACCTATTATTATCACCTTTTTTCTTCTTTTTAGAAATATATCGCTCACCATTTAATAATTCTTTAATACTTACTCCAAAGATTTCTGATAAAGGTCCTAAGTAATAAATATCAGGAGCATTAATTCCACGTTCCCACTTAGAAACTGAATTATCACTAATATTTAATTTATCACCAATATCTTTTTGTGTTAATCCTTTCTCTTTCCTTAGTTCACTGATGAACTTTCCCATTTTTTCTTGATCCATAGCTTCCTCCTTTTTCTACATCATAGCACATATTTACTAAAAATTTCTGACTTATTAAGTCAATTTGCTAAATATAAAAAAAGAAGCCAAATTAACAGCTTCTTACCTTTATCATTAAATTATTTTTTTTAATCAGTTGCTTTAGTAAGTGTTACTTGAGTAGTCTTAACTTTACCATCTCTATTATAAGTAATAGTTATTTTATCGCCAACATTATACTTATAAAGAACATATTTTAAATAAGCAGCATTTATTACTTCTTCATCACCTATTTTAGTAATAACATCACCTTTTTCTAACCCAGACTTAGATGCCCCTGTACCACTTACAACGCTGACAACTACGACACCACTTTCAATATTACTATCAATTTTTATACCGTATGATGCCAAAGTTCTACTATCAGTAACATTTAATAAATTAATACCTAACATTGGACGTTCAATCGTTTTAGATTGTTCTAGTTCTTCTACATGTGCCATAGCATCTTCTATTTTAATAGAAAATCCCATTCCTTCAATACTGCTATCAACTAATTTTAAGGAATTAACTCCAATAACTTCTCCATTAGAATTTACAAGTGGTCCACCACTATTTCCTGGATTAATAGCCGCATCTACTTGTGATACTTTCATAATCCAATCAGATTGAGAATTAACACTTACTGTAACCATACGATCTATTCCTGAAATAATGCCACTAGTAACAGTATTATAATAGTCTTCACCTACTGGAGACCCAATTGTAAATATTACATCACCACGTTTTAGTTCACTAGTACTACCAATAGTAGCAACTTGTAATACTTCACTAACAGGAATTCTTAATACTGCAATATCTAAATATTCATCGCCACCTAATTTAGTAGCCGTTACTTCATGACCATTTGTCAAAAGAACAGACAAATCAGTTGCGCCATCTACAACATGTTCATTAGTCATGATATATCCATACTTATTATCTACTTTGTAAACAAAACCACTACCAGTACTTGCTAGTTGTCCTTTCTGAAAGTTTTTAACCATTACTACAGCATCATAAACTTTATCTATAGCGGCACTAAAACCAGTTGTCTCAACAACAACTCTATTCTCACAACTAGTATACTGACACCCTAATATACCAGCTGTATTAGTCCCTTCACTTTCTCCAAGTGGATTAGCAATTAACCAATAAGTAAGTCCTCCACCTAGCATAAACGCACATACAATTAGTATTAAATTAATTATTTTACCTCTCATTTTTCTTCCTCCTTCGAAATATTAACTATATTATCCCAATTACTAGGGAACCCCATTCTATCTAGTACTTGATTTATAGAAATAGAATGAATATTATAATTTAAATTATCTAAAGCATGTTCTATCTCAATAACCATATTTTTAACTTCTACCTCTGTTAACAAATGCTTCATGATAATAATTAGAGCAAATAAATCATTTTTACCATACTTATATTCGCCATCTACCATCTCGATGTTCAACAACTGATGATAAATAGTGTCACCAATTATCTTTTGTGTCTTATTTTCAAATAAAATATCTTCATGAGCACATAAGTTGCGATAATTTGATAATATAGGTAGATAATTAGTCATAGTAACTATATCTAATTGATAAAGTTCTGCTATAGCTACCCTATCATCTATTCTTAAAACAGAATATAACTCACTAACAATACCAAAGGATAATACTTTTACTAAAACCCATAAAGGTATATATCCATAATTACTTAAATAGTGAGAAGTAGCCGCATGTTGTTTACCGTTTACTCTAATTTGCCTTTTCATTTTTTTTATTAAATCATTTACTTGGCGCACTTTTTCTGGACTACTATCAAAATTTTTCAACCTTAGATAATCATTTTCTTTATAACCATATTTTTGTGATAAACGGTAAGCAATTATAGACTTTAAATTATTTTCAATTATAAGTAAATTTTTAAAAATAATATTTCTAAATTGTCTATCAAATAAGAATAGACTATATAATTCCTCAAAAGTTGTTCCTTCTTTAAATCTTTTTAAATTACTATCATCTAAAAACAAATGCCTATAGCCACTAAGAAAGAAGTAATTTTCTCGTAATAAAACTTCTTTGGCATAGTTTTCATTATTAATGATTAATCCTTTATGTCGCAATATTTCTATTTGCTCATCTAGTGTCTTAAACTGCTTTTCCCTCATATTCTCACCTAGAATAAATTATAACATATAATTCTTATAATAAACATGAAAATTTTATGAAATTATTGTAGTATATTAGTGATATTTTTCGAATGAAACATAATATTTATTATCATAATAAAAATAGGTGAAGAAAAATGTTTTATAATTACCAAATTCTAAATAGTAATGATGAAGAAATATTATATTTATATATAAGTAGTATGTATGAGTTTTCTAATGAACTCGATCAAAATAATAAATCTACATCTATTTTTAATAAGGTTAAGGATTATATTAAGCTAATGGACATTCCTTTTGAGGGAAAAAAAGTAATGTTAGTTATTGATGGACTAGTGATGGCCTCTTTATCTTTAGATGCGGATAATCTTTCTAATAACAATAATATTGATTACCAAGAAAACTTAGAGTTTGATAAACATGATAATGTTGATGTTATTGATATGTATAGTAAAAGTTCCCCTATTAAGTATATGTTAGAAAATAATAATGATAGTTTTATAATATCCAATTTCGTTAAAATGCGTGAAAAAGATGGAAGATTTAGTTATGTTGATTTAAATAATTATATTATTAATGAATTAAGGAAAGAAGCATCTCCTACCTATGAGGAAGAAGCTTTAAAAAGTGTCGCTATCATTGTTAGAACGAAAATTCTTAAAGAATTATCAGAAAACAATTATTTAGATGGTGAAAAGTATCAAAATACCAATTTTTTAAAGAAAATATGGGGAAACAATTTTGCTATTTATTTTCGTAAACTACATGATGTCATTGAAGAAACTAGTTCTCAATACATATCCCATAATAATTATTACTTTAACTTTGATACAAGAGATAATTATCATATCCCCTTTAGCATTTACCAGGCTAATATTTTAGCCAAAAGAGGATATGGTTATCTAGATATTTTAGGACATTTTTATCCGGATGCTGTAATAGCAATGGTCTGAAAGTACTCAATAACAGCATTAGTAATAGTATTGGATATTTTTTCTTGATAACTTTCCTGTCTTAATAAATATCGTTCATTAGGATTAGATAAAAATCCACATTCAATCAAAACACCTGGTATAGTAGTATTACGATATAAGTATAAATCAGTTTTTTTGAGTGATCTTTGTGTATGATAATCATTTTTAAAATGTTTCATTAATATCTCACCTAATACTTTGTTATTAGGATTAATTGGATGATATAAAACTTCAGCACCACTCCAAGATGAATTGCGATACCAATTAATATGAATGGATAAATACAAATCTGTATGTTTTTTTTCATCTTCAATAAAAAGAATACGGCGGTATAAATCGCCCCTTTTTTTCTTAGCATCATAAATACTTGATAAATCACTATCATCTTCTCTTATCATGTATACAATTGCACCCTTTTGGGACAATACTCTTTCTAAAACTTTAGAAATGGCTAAATTGATATCCTTTTCATAAATACTGCCATACATCGTTCCAGGGTCACGACCTCCATGTCCGGGATCAACAACAATCACTTTACCTAATAAAGGTAAACTATCAGAAAAAGGTTGCTTATTAGAAAAGCCAAAAATCATAAAAGAAATAATAATTAAAATAATAACTAATACCCACCTTGACATAATCTCACCTGTAATATTATATGTCAAAAAGATGTCATAAATATGTAAATGTAATGCTCCTTTTAACCACCTAATAATTTAGTTTCAAGTTTCAATTATTATTTGAACCACATTTTATACGTTTAACACTTTAATTATAAATTTTGTTTGTAGAATTCCTTGTATTTTTATCACACAACTACAATAACCACAGTATTTCATATTACTTCCCATCATAATAAATTTTTACTAATACATCTCTTGGCTTTGAACCAATTTGAGGTCCAATTATACCACGTTTCTCAAGTAAATTAATAATTCTAGCTGCACGATTATAACCTAACTTAAATCTTCTTTGTAATAAAGAAGCACTAGTTTTACCAGTAGTAACAACGAATTCGACAATGTCATTATATAAAGGGTCATCATATTCTTCGGCTTGGATATTTTTTTCTCCAAAAGCATTACCCATAGACAAATTAATAAATCTTTCATCGTAGTGGACTTTTTGTTGAGAAACAGTATAGTAAACAATTTTTTGTAAATTTTCATCATAAGTATGTAAACAAAGTTACTATTGATATTTTTCTAATTCATTAAAAATTAGATGATTAAATTCTAATTGATTATTAATTATCTTTTTTAAAAAGGCTGGTCTAACATCAAAACCATCTAAATTATTAATGTCTACCCATTTAAAATTAAGTTTTATATTATGCCCCTTATCATTTTCAATTAAAGTAAAATCATTTTCATTCCCGCCAAAATCACTATCAATAAAATTCATTAAATAATAAAATGAGATTTCATGCATTTTTTTACTATATTTGTTAATAAAATAATTTTCAACAACACCTAAATACTTTACAATACTAACCTCTTGCCTTATTTCTTCAACAAGCTCACGTTTTACAGCTTCCTCTGTTGTTTCACCTAATTCAACATAACCGCCCGGTAGACATAAAAAATTACTATCATCCATGTTAACTAAAAGTAATTTATTATTTTTAATTATTAAACCAGAAACTCTAAATTTAAAATTATAATCATCAGTTTTTATCTTTATACTTTCTCTCATAAAAACTCCTTTACTATTTTTTTAATATCATTGTGAATTGTCCTAAATTTTCGCTATCTATATTATTATTCTCATTCATATAAAATTTTTTTACAATTCTCATAATTCCATTGTGCGTAACAACTAACAATCGTGAATTATTATCATGATGTAATTTTATGTATTCTATAAATAAATTTAACCTTTCCATGATATCCTGTAAAGTTTCAGCATTTTTAGGATTTATAATATATTCTCTAACAGCTTTTAAATACTCAATACTATAATCTTTTTTTAATTTTTCATTTAAATCTCCTAAATCTCGTTGCTTTAAATTAGAAAAAATAACTGGCTCTAAATAAGGATAAACGAGCCTTGATGTTTCAATTGTCCGTTTGTATGGCGAACAATAAACACAATTAAAACTATTAGGTGGAAAAACATTGTTTAAACATTGTTCCTTACCTTTTTCGTTAAGAGGATAGTCTTTTTTTGTAGCAATATATCCCTTGCCATTTAAATTAGTTTGTCCATGTCTTAAAAATATTACTTCCATTATTTTTTTAACTCCTTGATATATCCTTTTGACTTTGTCAATTTTGATTTTATATAATTATCAAGCATAGTATAAAATTCTTCAAGTGTACTATCATTATTAATAATTGTAGTAAATTGTTCACCGCCACCATTAATTTCAATTGATTGTTTATCAACGCTATATGTTAATTGGGGCAATTTATCAGCACCTTTTTTATTTTTCTTTATGTCCTTGTTTATTGTTCTTTCTATAATATCATCAATTGTAATAGTTAAATTGGCTTTTCTAGTTCCGTTAATTGAATCAGTTCTTAACCTCTTATACTCTCGTATTACCCTCTCTTCAAATGGGGCATCTATATACAATAAATTTACCTTATCACCTAAAATATTATATAATTCTATCATGCCTTCAACACCATACATAGTATCTAATATAATAATATTTTTACTATCATCTGATATCTCATAAACTTTATTAACAAATAACTTCCAAAAATTATTTAAATCTCTATTTTCCTCAACAGTTTGCCACTCGTCAAAGGAAAGTGGTGAAAGCGTATCTTCATACACTTTTGGAAAAACATCTCTTATTTTAATATGCTGAATTTCAGGATAATTGTCTTTTAAATAATTTATTCCCCCACTTTTACCTGATTCTGAGGTGCCAGCCACAAATATAAATATTTTATTATCGCTTTTTTCCTTTATCATGATTTCTCTCCTTACGATCTCTATTGGATGCCCAATAAAATTCTCTTCTTTTGATATTCCCATCATTAAATATTCCCTGATTTGTTGCCTTATTAAACTACTTGTTGCACTCCCAATGATTCTTTTAATTAAAATTTCTATATAATTGTCAGGTTGATTTTTTACAATAAAACTATTATGCTTTTCGCCTAATATCAATGTAACTAACAAATTAAATTTCATTCCTATTTCATCAAAACTTCGATATAAAGTTCTTTTTTTGTGATGCAAATCATCTTTTCTTGTAAACGAAGTATCAATATTACTCTTCAATATTTTGGGTGGATCAAGATCAAAGAGAATTCCATCAATAGTAAAATTCCAAATGGCTGTTTCAAATCCTATCTTTTCTTCATTAGTATTATTATATCTAATACAAGCATTTATATCAAACAATATTTCATCACATAAATTCAAAATTTCTACCCACTCAAAGGAATTACCATTATCCAAAAATCTTGTTTCATCTAACAATTCTGAGAATTCAAATATCCCCTCTTCATTTTGAATTATACCTAAAATTTTATTAATTTTCATAATTTGATTAATAATTGTGTAATACTCATTAAATAATGATAAATAATCACCTTTATACAGTTCGCAAATTTTTGTTAAATTCAGTTTTTTAAAAAATACATTATTTAAATGTCCTTTGGCTATACAGTTAGAAGTTGGATAACCACTATTAATATGGTTAGTAAAATTCATTATTTTCTCTAACTCTTCCTTACTATAATTATCATATATATAACTTTTCATAACTATTTCAATATCCTTTGCATACTCAATTTTAATTCTTTTACATTGTTTGAATATACAGTAGCGGCTGACACTTTACTGCTAGGTCTTACCAAAGGGCTATATTTTCTAATTATGGAACAGTTCGAATTAGGAGTAGTAGCATTAAATTTTGTTAAATACATATTTTCTTCATCTTCCAAACTTCCAACTTCATTTAAAGGAATCGTAGGAGGTATAATTTCTGGTACTGATGATAAAAATAATTCATTTCTATAATCTGTTATATAAATTGAATTAGTAGGGGCAGGGCTCATTCCGTTTAATAGTGCCAATTCAAGACCGGTCGATACTTTCTTTTCGCCACTTCTTAATACATTACCTAAATTAATTAATTTTCTCATTTCATTTTCATACTTTTTTATTAAATTTAAAGCACTATTAATATCAATGGTTTTCAGGTTTATTCTTATACCCTCTAAAGTTTTTATCATTCCTATTGAATCTTCCATATAAGAATTTAGTGTTTCCACTGTTGGATCATAATTTCGCATACTCAATAATCTACAACCATAGTTCAATTTATCAATGTTTTTTATCATCAACTCAATATGTCCATGAATACAAAGTTGTGATTTTGAAATTTGATTAAACAATACATTTATACCCATCAAATTTCCATTAAATAAATAATTATTCAAAAGAATTTTTAATTCATTTATAACTTTTTTTAATTCTAATAATTCACTAGAAGATAATTCCCATATATTTTCTTTTCTTGTTCTTTCCCTTTCTTTTAAATAAACCATCATATTACCTGGAAAATAAGGAACTGTTGGAAAACAAACTTCCCAAAATTTCAATTTTGAACTATATTCTGTTAAAACTTCCCTATTAAAATCATTAGAACATAACTTACAATGGCAATACTTTTTTGGCTTTTTATAAAAACTATCATCTATAATAGTTTTAGCGATTGCAATTTCATCACCAGTAAGTAATCTATCATGTTGCAAATATCTTAAAGCTAACTTTGTAATATCCGCTCTTTTCTTTTTAATTTCTGCCATTACACAATATAAGGTTGCAAAATTATCCAGTTTCTCATCTATACCAATGTCAAAAAAAGTTGAATTATCATCAAATTGCCTCTCTTCTATCATAACCATATCCCCCTATCTATAATTAGATTTTTTCTGTTACAAAAATGATTAATTTTAATGCATAATTTATTAATTTATTTACATCAACATTGTCATTCCGAAAATCATTAATAAAATCCAAATAATTAAAATATTCAAACTTAAATACTTCATTAAATAGTTTAAATGTTTCTTTATAATTCTTTGGCATATAATCATTCATAATTAGTACTGATTTCATTATTACATATATTTTTTTAAATAATGTCTTAATTTGATTATCACTAATTTCTTTATAAGTTAGCAATCTTTTGCAATTGTGCAAGTCAATAGTTAACATTGTCTTAGTAATTTGTTTACATTCATTAGAATCAATAAATGGAATTAATAAATCCCCACTTTTATATTGAAAGTTTAAAACATTATTTTTTTGTAGAAGCAAATAATAATATGTTTTTGGATCTATCAAGCCTTTTTCAAATTCTTTTTGTGAATAAACTGTATTACCAATCTTTATACTAAAACTATTTGAAACTTTTCTGATAAATTCTATATCTTTCTTTATATAATTATGTAGTACAATTATACAATCAACATCACTCCAATTCACAACAACATCTTCTGTTGCACTGCTCCCAATTATATAAATTAATTTTATATTCCCTTTTAATCCCTTTTTTATGCTTTCTATATACAATTTTATAATTTTGGCATAAGCATTTTTTATCATACTATTAAACACACTCCATCTCTTCTATTATCTTATTGATTGATTCATAAAAATTACCGTTTATATTTTCATAAAAATAAGTAACTAAAAATAATGAGTAATAAAAATCTAATTTGTCCATTTTTTTAATATTAAATACACACAACAATCTCATAATAATATAATATTTAATCTCTTCTCCAATTAAAATATTATTTTTTTTTAATATATCTAAATAGTCAAAAATATACTTTTTTCTAATCCTACTAGTAACTATATTTGAATTAATTTTAATAATATTCTTATTTATTTTACAAATTAAGTTCGGTTTAAAATAATTTAATTGCTCTATCGCTTTTTCGTGTAAAAAATATGATTTCGAATGATATTTTGGGCAAAAATAATTATCATATATCAAAGTTGAAATAATTGTAATAGCTAGTTCTCCAATTATTGGATTGTATCCCGCTGTCGCTAAATCAAAAAAACATGGTTTAATTGAAATATTTAAAGTATTAGGATCACCCTGAACCAAAACGCATTCACGTTTTGTATAAATATTTTTCTCAAAGTAACTAAACACTTCATTAAAAATATCCGACAACTTTAAATACTCATTATTATAATTAATTACTAATTTCATCATTTTTCTTGAATTCATATACCATTTTTTTAATCTAGTATTAATTCTATCTGCAAAAAATATATCACTTGGGCAATAACTACGTTGCTCTTTTTTAGTTGAATAAATATTGTTATACATATTTAAAACCCGGTTAATTTGTTTATAATATTTTTCTGAAACCTGTTTGCTTAAATCATTCTTCGCAAAAACATCATTTAATAATCCACTTGATTCTTTGATTGTCTTATCAAATGTATACGCAACCAAATATTTCTTACAACGAAATAATTTTTTTATAAATATGATTTCCATAGTTGGAATTTTTTTATAAGAAATTAAATATCCATTGATTTCTTTAATAAAATATTCTTCATTAACAATTTTAAAAAAGCATCTTTTACCATTATAAGTTGCTATACCATTTACGGAAAAATTTTGAATATTAATATATGTTATTGAATCAAATTTCCTATCTAAATCTTTATGAATGTTTACCAACATCTTTTTATTAAACATATATTTTTCCTTCTTTTAATTATTAGTGTTTTTTATTATTAAATATTACCCTAGCTAATATTTTAAGTGCTAACGAGCCTATTGCTATAGTACCACTAAACACAATATTTTTATTCCATTTATAATTTATTATATATATTTGCATCAAAATAGATCATCTTTAGTTAATACAAACCAATAGCTATTTTTTAAAGGTTGAACCTGTGGAAAAATGCTCCATATTATTTGACAATACCTTATGTCAACCGCGCATCTTATCACAAACATTTCATTATTATCAATAATAACTTCATTCTTCTATGATAATAACTTGCTTTTATTAATATATTTTTATATTCGACTCAAAAATGAAAAATAAAAGTAATTAATTCTTACACATATTTTCAATTAATGCAATATTTAAATTATGTGTAATATAAATAATGACCAAAACTCAGCAAATATTTTATAATATTTTATTATAAATGTCAATCTTTATTTTGACAATCAGAATGTCATAAAAAAAGCACTTCTAGAAGAAGTACTCATTTTTATTAATTATCTTTTCTCATTTCTTTCATAGCTACAGTAGCAGCAATACTACCATCACCAACTGCCGTAGTAAGTTGGCGTAATTCTTTTACTCTAGTATCCCCTGCCACATATATACAATCAGTTTTTGTACGAACATCATCTATGGCTTCAATATATCCATAATCGTTAATATCAACCACATTACTGAAAGCCTCATTACTAGGTGCCTGTCCAATAGCAATGAATAGACCATCAACCTTTAACTCTTTAGTATTGCCACCATTATCTTTAATAACAATACTTTCTAATTTATCATCACCATTTAATTCTACGACATTCGAATTAAAGATAAATTCCACATTATCTTTTCCTTTTAATTCTGAAACATAGGCCTCTTCGCCCCTAAATTCATCTCTTCTATGAATTAAATAAACTTTATCGGCAATATCAGATAAATAAATTGCTTCTTGAAGAGCAGTATTACCTCCACCATTAACCGCTACAATCTTATTTTTATAAAAGTGTCCATCACAAGTAGCACAATAAGAGACACCTTTACCCATAAAATCTTGTTCTCTTTCAATATTTAATTTTCTATTTGCCGCACCGGTTGCTATAATAACCGCCCTTGCTTGATATTTATCTTTGTCGGTAATAACCGTTCTATCCTCTTCAATGCGAAGTACTGTTTCATATTTTATTTCCACGCCTAATTTTTTTACCTGATTATACAAGTTAGTAGCATAGTCAAATCCAGAAATAGACTCGATTCCAGGATAGTTTTCCACCTTACTAGCATTAATGATTTGACCGCCATAATTTTTGGCCTCTAACACTAAAACTTTTTTATTAGCTCTACCAGCATAAAGAGCACTTGTTAATCCCGCAGGTCCTGCACCTACAATAATAATATCATACATATTTTTTCCTCCTCAAAGCCACATAATTAATATACATATTAATTTTTATAACTATATAGCACCTTGATTCTTTCTACCTAATGTAATTAAATTGTATACAATATCATTAAAAAAATCAATAACCACTATTAATAAAAGCAAAAAACTCGAATAATCGAGTTTTGAAACATTGAATAATAAATAATTAACGTTTTGAGAACTGTGGTGCACGTCTTGCTTTCTTTAATCCTGGTTTCTTACGTTCTTTAATTCTAGAATCTCTTGTAATAAATCCAAGAGGTTTTAAAATCTTTCTGAAACTATTTTCACTATCAGCAGGAGTTGTACTATCGTAGTCTAATAATGCTCTAGTAATTCCTAAACGGATAGCACCAGTTTGACCTGAGAAACCTCCACCTTTAACTTCTACTACAACATCAAATATTTCATCTGTTTTTGTAGCTACTAGTGGTTGCATCAAATCCATAACTAAAGTTTCATAAGGTAAGTATTCATGTACATCTTTTCCATTAACGGTAATATTTCCTTTACCTGGAATTAACTCAACTTTAGCAATACTAGCTTTTCTTCTACCAGTACCGTAATATACATTTTTCTTTTCTTTTGCCATGTGTTAAACCCTCCTTACTTAACTTCCACTAATTCTGGTTTTTGAGCAGCATGTGGATGATTTTCATCTCTGTATACAAATAACTTTCTATACATATCTCTTCCTAATCTGTTATGAGGAAGCATTCCTTTAATAGCGCGTTCAACCATTTCTTCTGGATATTGTTCAACCATCGTCTTAGCAGTTCTTTCTCTTAATCCACCAGTATACATAGAATGATTATAATACATCTTGTCACTTAATTTACTACCAGTTAAGATTGCTTTACCAGCATTGATAATGATGACATTATCACCACAATCAATATGTGGAGTATATGTTGCTTTATGCTTACCACTTAAGATATGGGCAGCTTTAGCAGCTACTCTACCTAGGGAAGCAGTTGAAGCATCAATTACATACCACTTACGTTCAATTGTTTCTTTCTTTTGCATATAACTTTTCATAATTTTTCTCCTTTACTTAAGTGTGGCCTTCCCACAGCCAAACTTATGTGGGGATTTCAATGTACCGATTAAGATTATACTAAATACACCACTATTTGTCAACGAATTTTTCCATTATTTATAGGAAACATCTACTAAATAAAGGCCTTCTGGTTTAGCTGTAAAGACATACTTATTAGAAAGATCCCCATTAAGTAATTTAGAAATAGTACAAATTTCTAATTTTCCTTGACCAATTTTTATTAAAGTTCCTACCATATTCCTTACTTGATACTTCATAAAACCATCACCAACAAAGGTAAAAGTAACTAATTCTTTATCTACCTTGATACTAGCATCAAATATTGTTCTAACATAGCTTTCTTTAACTACTTCATGGGAGGCAAAAATTTTAAAATCATGGGTACCAATAAACTCTTTTATAGCTTTACTCATACTCTCTATATCTAATGGTCTATTATACTGATAAATAGTATTCCTATTAATAGGACTATATTCTCCCATATTTAAATAATATTTATATGTTTTCTTTTTAACCATAAATCTAGCATGAAAGTCATCACTTACTTCTTTTGCTTCAATAACATGGATATCATCTGGCAACAAACTATTTAATGCACATTTTAATTTATATATAGTAATATTAACTTCTAAATCAAAATGAGCCATCTGGCCTAAAGCATGTACACCTCTATCTGTTCTGCCAGATGAAAAAATTCTAGTTTTCTTGTGATTATTAATACTAAACAAAGCCTTTTCTAATTCACCTTCAACTGTCCTTTTATTTTCACTATCTGGTTGTTTTTGATAGCCATAGAACAAAGTTCCATCATAAGAAAACTTAATTAAATAACGCATACACACCTACCTATAAAATAATACTAATACAAATAACAAAATGGATATTAATAAACAAGTATTATCCATACTACCCCATTTCATATTTAAAATACTGCCTTTTTTATTGCTATATTTATAATAACTTAATGTATTACGATATGATATATCTTGCATATCATAACTAGTTTTCATTAGGGCTTGCTTAACTAAGTACTCACTATATTTTCTCCTTGTAAATTTATCCATATCATTATAAACATTCATATTATTTAAAAAGACTCTATTCTTATAATTACTACCTACATATAACTTATTAATATTTCCCTTAAAGCGATAAAACACCTTATCAAATAAATATTTTCTTTCTTTAATATTAACTAAATCTTTAACAATCAAATATAAAATATACAATAATAATGTTTTAACAACTATTAGTAAAAAGGGATGTAAATAATAAAACATAAAAACAATAATCAGCATAATAGACATTTGCAAAGCCTTATAATGTTTTAATAGAAAGGATGTAATAATAAAGATAGTTATCAAGGACAATATCAAATAAGTATTATTAACAAATATAATTGATAAAAGGAATAATATTATTACGATTAATTTAACATAAAAATTTAAATTTTTAAGATTAGGATACGCTTTTGTAGACATCTTTAATCACATCCCTCACATCTTTTCGATAGAACAAATTAACATTCTTTTTAGTGCTTGCTAAATATGTTAGTAATGGAAAACTTGGAACATCAATCTTATTTTTTAACAATAGTTTTATTTCTTTAGTATAAACATCATCGGTTTTGCCTTGAATTAACAATTTAGCTTTATTTACAATAATAATTTCATCGGTTATATCATATAAAGTATCACACTTATTACTGCTAATAATAATTATTTTATCTTCGTTCTTTAGACGCATAATTAACTGTTGCCATTTTTTTTGATGATAAGCATCTAAATTATCCATAAGTCTTTCAAAAATGATGATCCGTGGTTCATAAATTAAATTAGCAACTATTTTTATTAAGTACTTTTCTGTAGTAGATAAAGTATGAACAACTTTATTTAAAATGTCCCTATCAAGTCCTAATTCATCTAGTAATGATTCTATTTTTGTTTTAATATTATCGTTTTGATAACCACGTATTTTGGCATTAAAAAGTATTTCATCTATAACTCTTGCTGTATAAAAAGGTTCTTTATAATTAATAATTGATACCAATTTATTATTATATTTATATTTTTCATCATTAATAGTAATCATACCTTTTTCTACTAATTTAGGATTTTTTAACAATTTTATTAAATCATGGTTATGATAAATACCCGTTATGTTATTAGAAGTTATTTTTATACTTATATCGTTAAGGGCATTATGATAAGATACATGTTCAAACACTATTTCCATAATACATCAACCATCCTGTCTACATCGGTAATAACATCATCGACTACTCCATAAAAAGCTAACTTTAAAGATAGATCAATCATCTTAGGTATTGCAAAGCCTAATTTAGCTAACTCATTATCCATAGTAAGAACTTCTTTAGGCGTTCCTGTTGTTAGAATTTTTTTATTACCCAATACAACTACTTCATCAAAGTTTAGAATATAATCTAAGCTAGTACTAGTAATAACTATAGAAATATCTTTCTTAATTTTATTTAATATTGTAAATATTTTTTGCACTTCACTATTCGTTAAGCCTTCCAAGATATTATCTAAAAAAATAATTTTAGGATGATGGGCTATAGAGGTAGCAATCAAAACTTTTACTTGTTCGAAAGATGATAACTCATTGATTCTTTTATTAATACAATCATCTAATTGCAATAGATTTACTAATTCTTGAATACGCTCATTAATTTCTTTTTTGGAATAAGATAAATTTTCAAGGGGATACGCTATTTCATCAATAACGGTTTCTGTTAAAAATAAATAATTATCATCAGAAAAAACTACGCCAAACAGTAACATATAATCTTTTACTGTTTTATTATTTAAACTAACACCATTGACAGTGATATTGTTATTACTAGGTAATATTCCAGTTAAAAGGCGAATTAATGTTGTTTTACCGCAGGAAGATGAACCTAAAATTAATGAAACGGTTTCTTTTTTTATCGAAAATTGTAAGTTTTCAAAAACATTATGGTCTTTATTATAGGCAAAAGTTAAGTTATTAACTTCTAAGATATTTTCCATAAACCCACCTCATTTTTACTTTTTATTATACACCATGTTTAAAAAGAAAAAAATACCTAAAAAGGCATTTTCATATTTCCACTAGTAAATTGTTTCATCATTTTCTTCATTTGCTCAAATTGTTCTAATAATTTGTTTACTTCTTGAACTGATAGTCCACATCCTTTAGCAATTCTTGTTTTTCTACTTGCTTTTATGATGTCTGGATTATGTCTTTCTTTGGGTGTCATTGATAAAATAATGGATTCAATATGAGCAATTTGCTTAGGATCAATCTTAACTTTATTAAGTCCCATTTTAGATGCACCAGGAATTAATTTTAATAAATTTTCTAATGGTCCTAATTTTTTTATCTGCTTCATTTGTGATAGAAAATCTTCTAAATCGAATTTACCTGACTGCATTTTCTTAGCCGCTTTTTCAGCTTC
The DNA here is from genome assembly GCA_947601845.1 of uncultured Bacilli bacterium. Classification (GTDB taxonomy): domain Bacteria; phylum Bacillota_I; class Bacilli_A; order RF39; family UBA660; genus RGIG3091. The sequence goes on from CANQGH010000025.1 coordinate 18,967, forward strand.
TTTTTCATCAATGGCTTCTTGAGCTTTTTCAACAAGTGAAATAATATCGCCCATCCCTAAAATTCTTCCTGCCATTCGTTCAGGGTCAAAATAATCAATACCATCCATCTTTTCACTTACACCAATAAACTTAATTGGCACATTGGTTAAGTGTCTTACTGATAAGGCAACACCACCTTTAGTATCCCCATCTAATTTAGTTAGGATAACACCTGTTAATGGAAGAGCATTATTAAATCCTTCGATAACATTAATAGCATCTTGTCCCATCATAGCATCAATTACCAATAATATTTCTTGTGGAAAAACCTTATTTTTAATATTATCTAACTCATTCATTAGAACATCATCAATATGAAGACGTCCGGCTGTATCAATTAATACATAATCGTATTTATTCTCTTTAGCATAATTAATCGCATTATTAGCAATTTCAACAGGGTCAGCCTTACCTTCGCTATATACTTCTATCCCTAATTCATTACCTATTTGCTTTAATTGATCAATAGCAGCTGGTCTATAAACATCACAAGCAACTAATAAAGGTTTTTTCTTATGTTTCTTTCTTAGTAAATTAGCAAGTTTACCAATCGTTGTTGTCTTACCACTACCTTGAAGTCCCACTAACATTAGGATACTAGGATTCCCATTAATATTTAAGTCTTCTTTCTCTCCACCCAAAAGTTCTACTAACTCATCTTTAACAATCTTAACAAAAACATCTCCAGGCTTTAAGCTTTTTTGAACCTCTTCACCTAAGGCTTTTTCTTTAACATCATTAATAAACTCTTTTACCACTTTATAGTTAACATCGGCTTCTAATAATGCTAAGCGAATTTCTCTAGTCATTTCACTGATATTGTCTTCAGTAATTTTCCCATATCCTCTTATTTTTGAAACAACATTTTGTAATCTTTCTCCTAAACTTTCAAACATGATATCACTCTACCTTCTATTGTTATTCCATCCAATATTTAACTACATCACTATTAGTACTTAATGGCATTGGATTAGGTTGTTCCATTCTTACAATGACTGGTATTTTAAAAGCGGTTCCAAACCCTAAGCAAGTACCAGATTGTAATCCTTTTTGCTTTTCAACTATTTCCGTATTAATATTAGGAATCATATTTTTGATATATTCTACATCCAATGGGTGATTAGTTTTAAATATTAAGAAATTAGAACACTGAGAGATTACGGTATCAGACAATTCGACTGGTCGTTGAGAAATAACTCCCAACATTACTCCATATTTTCTTCCTTCTTTAGCAACACGGTTGAAAATATTATACCCATATAAGTAGTCATCATTATCCTCTTTTTTAATATATCTATGAGCTTCTTCAACTAATATATTAAATGGTATTGAACCACGAAGAGGGATCTTTTTAGCATAGTCAAAAATAATTCTTGTAAATATTTTAGTAATAACTCCTGCAAAAGAATCATCCATATCTTCTAAATTAATGTTTAATATTTGACATTTCGTACCATTAGGGAAGAATAAATATCCCATATATTGGTCTATATTTATATATTGTGGAAAATTAAACATACCACTATGAGGACCTGTTAGTAATGCTCTTAAACGTACTCTAATAGTCATCGCATCAGCATAAGTTTGTTTATTTTTAAACCACCCATCAGATATTAAAGTAAACTCTAGAGCTTTTTCAAAGTCTTGAAGAGTGAAATACGCCATATCAGCTGGTTCATAACTATCAAAGTCAGGGTTAATAAACTTAGATACATATTCAGTTATTAAAATCCCCTCAGTAAAGGTACCAGTCTTATCAATATTGAAACAATCTCTAAATAGTCTTGTATATCCTACCCCTTGAACTTCAGCATTTAAATTAAATTGTTCTGTGCTGCAAGATTCAATTATACCAAAAATATCATTTTTCTTATTAGCAGGTGAAGAATCACTAAATAGTACACTCATAATAGCTTTAGCAATTAAATGATTCTTAAATTGTATCGCATTCTCGCCTGTTTCAGCAAAAGAACGAGCTAATTTTAATGTTTTCTCAATCATTGGTATTTGTGAATGGCTATTTACCATAAGTAATTGAGCTATATCATTAACATTTAATAACCATATTGGTAAATATAGCTTCTCCATATTAGTTTCATTAGTACCAGTTGTAAAGAGACGATAATTAAACTTGGGATTAATCGCATTCAAATTAGAAAATGCTTGCGTATATTCACCAGATACATCAAAAATAATAAAGTTGGAACGATATGGTACAACATTAGGATTAGTAAAAACATTTTGTAAAAGACGCGCTAAACCACATGATTTACCACTACCACTATTACCAAAAATAGCAAAGTGATTACTAAAAAACTTGTTTACATCCAAATAAACTGGATGCTGATTATAAAAAGGACTACTACCTAATAATAAAGCATTCTTATCTGGTTTTCCCAATACCAAAGGAATTTCTTCTTCAACTAGCGTTCTAATACTAGCATCTAACAAAGGTTTTCTCAAAACACCATTAAATAGTTCGCCATTTCTTAGTTCACCTATTAATTCAATTTTAACTTGATTATCTTTTATTTCTTTTATTTCACCTAAAATACTTTTTTCAGTATCAGAAATAACAACATGCATACTCAATAAGTTGTTTTTTACTTGAACTCCATCAACTAAATTAGCATATAGACTAGTATCATTCATAAATGTTATTTTATCAAACATATATCCTCCTATAATATATCCCTTATTTTTTCTAAAATACTATCATCTATTTTACCATCTAAAATAGATATAACTTGTTCTTTTTTTCCAGCCAACCCCAAAATATTTTCTAATTCTTCAAGTCGCTCTTCAACTATTTTCAACTGATTATGGACAGCGTTTCTACTAACATTTTCATTATCAGCTATTTCACCCAAAGAATAATTGCTATAGTAATAATCTTCAAAATATGCTTGCTGTTTTTCCGTAAAAAGGCCTTTATAATAGTCATATAAGATATTTAATCTAATTCGTTTGTCCATATTAGCTCCTTACATCATATCTTTAAATAACCCATAAATATATTTTTCAACATCAAACACTTGTAAATCATCTTTAGTCTCGCCTAAACCAATATATTTAACGGGAATACCTACTTCTTCTTTAATAGCTAAAACAATACCACCTTTAGCCGTACCATCTAATTTAGTTAAAACAATACCAGTAATATTAGTAATTTCTTTAAAACTTTTAGCTTGACTAATACCATTTTGCCCTGTCGTAGCATCAATAACTAATAATGTTTCATGAGGTGCCCCTTCAATAAGTTTACCAATAACTCTATTAATTTTATCAAGTTCATTCATAAGATTAGTTTTATTTTGTAATCTTCCAGCGGTATCAATTAATACTACATCAATATTATCTTCTTTAGCTTTAGTAATCCCATCATATATAACACTAGCAGGATCTACCCCCTCATGTTGTCCTACAAAAACAGCTCCAACTCTATTAGCCCATTCTTCTAATTGTTTTGTAGCGCCAGCTCTAAAAGTATCACCCGCTACTAGCATAACACTTTTACCTTCATGCTTAAGTTTATCTGCTAGTTTAGCAATAGTAGTTGTCTTTCCTACTCCATTTACTCCTACAAATAACACCACAGTAGGTCCATTTTCAGCATAATTAATTTTATTAACAATTACTTCATCATTAACATAAATAATAAATAATTCATCAACAATTATTTCATTTAGATAAGATATATCTTCTATTTTTTCATTCTTAACACGCTTTCTTAGACGCTCCATAAAATCCATAACTGTCTTGACACCAATGTCAGCCATAATCAATATTTCTTCTAATTCATCAAAATAATCTTCCGTTATTTTATGATATTTATTGGTTAAATTAATTAATTTAGAGACAAAACTCTCTCTACTTTTGGTAAGACCCTTTTCATAAACTTTGACACTTTCGACTATTTTTTCTTTAGATGTTTCTTCTTCTGATTCCTTTTTTTGTTCTATATTATCATTTTTATTAATTATTTCACTAAATTCATCATTATTATCAACTAAGGTTTCATCTTTGGTAACGGATAATTCTTCTTTGGCTTTCTCCTCTTCTTTTTTTACATCATGTGAAAACATATTTTTTATTTTGCTAAATAATCCCATTCTTATCACCACTCCCATTATATCAAAAAAAAAGAGTACAATATACCCTTTTTAATTATTTTTATTATATTATTTATCGTTTTCGTAGGAATGCATAAGCCTAATTTTTATTCCTGAATCATATGTATCTAATGTTTCAAATGATACTTCTAAAGCTTTTTTATAATTTCCTTTATAAAATAATATCTCCGCTTTCGATAATCCATCATCAATTTCTTTATTATCATATCTAAATCTATTACCATATATAATCGCATCTTCTACTAATCTAGCTGTCTTAATCATATCATTAGTAGTATTATATAGTTTTAAAACTAAATCACGAGCTGTATCTACTCTTGTATTTAGAGTGCGAATAGAAATTGGTTTTTTCTCTAACTCTTTTATAATTTCTAATATAGCTTCATTAGCTTCTGATAACTGAACAAAATAATCATTACTAATTACGGGAAGTTTATAGCCCCTAATTCTAACCTTAGATTGATTTAGTAATTCTTGAATCTCATCTAATTGTTCTCTTGCTCTTACTTCATCTTCGTACATATTACCAAGGGACTTTAGCGAAGAATCTAAATCATCATCTACTTGTGATAATAAAGATGATAAATTATCAATAGTTTTGTCTAGTTTAGAATAAGGAAGTTCTTTTTTCTTTAAAGCTTTTAGGGTGTCTTTATACTCCTTATTAATGTTTTTTAATCTATTATTGACTTCTTCAATCGCCTGTAGGTCATCATCAGTAAGATCATACATATTTTTGATATCTCCAAGTTGACTATAAATGTCATCCACTACTTTATTTATTTTTTCTAATTTTTCGTTAAAAACCTCAACATTTTCTTCGTATCTTCTTCTAGCTTGTCGTTCTTTTTCAAATTCATTAAATAAAGAATCTAAATATTCCAACATTGTTCTTAGTTCAAACATACAATTTTCTAAGTTTAAAACTTTTATTCTATCGACAATTTGATTAACATTTTTCAAAGCCTCTTCAACATTATACTCAATATTCATATACCCAATTGGATAATTTTTGTTAGCCATATCTTGGTAATTTTCAGTAATTTGCTCAATGCGTTTTGGTATTAATTTCTCTGCTAATAAAACCAAATCTGGGACTTCGTTAATTATTATACTCATGTGATCGACCATCGCATCAATGGCTTTTACAATATGAACTACTTCACTGTATTCACTTTTCTCCATAGATGTTTCAAAATCTTGGAATCTTTTTTCAATATTTTCAAATTGTAATTCAATAATATCAGCAATATCTTCATAATCATTTTTATGTTCTTCAAACTTATTATTAAGTTCACGATATTTTGCTTTTAATTTTGTAATAATGCTACGATACTTTTCTTCACTAGAATTAATATCCGTAATCTCTTCTAATAAGGTATCCATCATATTTCTAGCTTTATATAACTCAATTTCAATATCAGCATGTCTCTTTTGATAACCTTTATCATCTTTATTATCCACAAAAACATCTAAGTCAATTATCATATCATTAATGCGGTTTAACACATTTGTTTTAATCATTTCAAAGCGTTCTTGCCACTGTTTATATTTTTCTTCCATTTTATCATTTTTGATGATTGGTTCTACTTTAGATAACTCTAATAAAATAGGTGTGCTTTCAATTATATTTTTTTCTCTTTCTAAAGCTTCCAATTCTTTTTTTAATCTATTCGCACGATATTTCCTTATTACAACTAAAGCAATAACACTGCATACTATAGCAAGAAAAACATAAGTACATATAGTTAGTATGACTCCATTCATAATGTCACCTCTATTCTTTGTAATTAATTGTTAAAATAAATAATAATTCCTACTATTGTCAAAAAACAACCCACTATGTATAATATTTCTCCATCAAAATCATCAACAATAAAAGCATCTTTAGGACTTTTAGGGTTATATCTAATTGATACTTCTTTACCTATTGGCATTAAGTTAGTATCATTAGTAGAATCTATAATACGATATTTTTTCCCTTTTACTACAAATTCAACAATTCCAGCATTAGTATTGATACCATCTTGAATTAGAAAAGCTTGATCATCTTCATCATAATTAATCACATCATAACCAAATTCTTCATCATCAAACTGGATATGACCATTCTTAGATATATGCTCAACAACGCACCCCTTTACGCCTTTATAACCTTTATATTGTTTGAAACTTTTGATAAAAATGGCACTTTTAATAACTGCCAGTAATAATGAAATTCCTCCAAAAACCCATAATAAAACGCTGATAAACATATTCACACTACCCTTCTATTAATGATTATACCAAACTTCTTAAAAAAAGTCATTAACAATAACACAGAACACAATAAATATTATAATAAATCTCAATTTTTTTTCTAAATGCGACCCTGAAATCAATAAAGATTGCGTTTAACTCCAAAAATAGAGGTAGTTGC
>CANQGH010000026.1 GCA_947601845.1 uncultured Bacilli bacterium
AACGGTACGTGTGGTGGTGTGAGAGGGCATCATATCAATATATAAATTTTATTGAAAATTTGCTCTACTCGATTGTTTTAATTTATATTAGTTTAATTAAGTTCTACTAATATTTAGAAAAGTTTATGTTAGTTTAGAAAAAAATTCTGATTTTTAATAATTAAATTATGTCGATTTTAAAGTAAATTACCACATTTAATTGACTATTGTGGTAATTTACAAAAATTTAAGCAAGAATTAAGCAAGAATTAAGCAAGATGTATTGAATTTAAATACGAATAGCAGTATAATAAATATACAAGAATTTGAGGTGAATTTAATGAAAAATTATATACCTCCATTTACAATAACGGGTAAAATGGTTGATTATATTTCTAGCATTATGGAAAAAATAGGAAAATTAGATAACTATGCTAACTTTAATAAAATGCCAACATTAAGAAAAAATAATAGAATTCGCTCAATCCATTCATCATTAGCAATAGAGGCAAATTCTCTATCAATTGATCAAGTCAAGGATTTAATTTCTGGAAAAACAGTTATTGGACCACAAAAAGAAATTCAAGAAGTTAAAAATGCATATAAGGCTTATGAAATGATAAATGATGTAAATCCATATTCTATTAAAGACTTAAAAAAAATACATGAAACTATGACATATTTAATCGTAAATAAGCCTGGAGAATTTAGAAAAGGTAATGAAGGAGTTTTTGATGAAAATGGTAACTGCATTCATATGTGTCCTCCACCAGAACAAGTAGATACATTAATGAATCAATTGTTTGATTGGATGAAAAAAAGAAAAAATGACATACATCCATTAATATTATCATCCATTTTTCATTATGAATTTGTATTTATTCATCCTTTTGAAGACGGAAATGGTAGAACAGCTAGGTTATGGCAAAATATTATTCTTTCTAATTGGAAAGAAATATTTGAATATTTACCTATAGAATCAGAATTAGAGAAATATCAAGATGGATATTACAAGGCAATTGCGGACTGCAACAAAAATGGGGATTCTACAATCTTCATTGAGTTTATGTTAAAAATGATTGATGAAGTTTTAGAAGAATCAGTTATTGCTGCTAGTGTGCCTATCACAGAAAAAACAATTAATATTAGAAAATTATTACAGGTAATGGATCATAATGTTCCAATGACTGCAAATGATATTATGAATAAATTGGGAATTAAATCAAAAGAAACTTTAAGATCAACTTATTTAGATCCAGCTATAAATGAAGGACTAGTGGCTCTTACTATTCCCGATAAACCAACTAGTAAAAATCAAATGTATTATAAAATTTAAATATAAAAGGTAGTTAAGAAACAATCTCAACTACCAATCAACTACCAAAATTTTAAATTTTATTTAATCATTAAGGTAAATAATTAGTTTTTAAAGTTTTAAAATAAAGGAAAAGTATTCAAATAAACTTAGAAGTGTGTGAATACTAATCGTTTCCTAAAGAAGATACCAACTCTACTTTTTGGTTGTTTTAAAAGCTTTTTGAAATTCAAAAGTGCTTTATGTGGGAAAATATTTTATTTAAGATGGTAATTATAATAGGTTATTTTAATATTATAGATATTGCATTATAATAGAAATGGATGTAGAGATGGAGGAATTATGAAAAAAATTAGTATATTATTTTTAAGTTTGTTGATTATTGTTTTAGCTACTGGATGTGGGGCAACTGAAGAAAAAGAAAAAGAAGTAAAGGAACAAACTTTGGTATGTACAACTACTGAAAGTGATGAAGATATGGATATTGAGCAAGTAATTTCTATGACTTATAAAAATGATAAGTTAAAACAAATGAAAATGGAAGTTAATACAACACTTAATAATCCAACCATAAGAGAAAAGTGGGAAGAATTTAAAAAGTCTATGGATAAAAATAATGAAGAATTTGAAAAAGAGGGAATAATTTCAAAAGTTGTTGTAGATGACCAAAATTATGAGTACAATGTAATTTTAGATATTGATTTTGATAAGGCAAGTGAAGAAGATTTAAAAGAACAAGGATTTGATGGATTAAAAGATGAAGAAGGTACTTTAGAAGAAAGTAAAGAATCAGCAGAAAAAGATGGCGCTACTTGCGTAATAAAATAAATGGAAATTTGCATAAATAAAAGATAATAAGTTAAAAAGTGTAATTTGAATCATAAAAAATATGAAAAAATTGCATCTCTTGAAGAGCCCAAAGAGCTCTTTTTGTTTTAAAAGGTTAAGACCTATTAAGCTAGTTATGTAATTTAAAAAAGGTATAAAAATTGATACTTTTAGGGTATTGGAAATAAGCTTTCCAATGCGGGTAAAACACTAAATTATAGAAAAATATTTTTAAAACTTTTTGCTATAATGAAAATAAATAATGGTTATGTTAATTCAAAAATATTATTGGGATTAATTATGTCAATATTTTGAATTTTATAGTACAATAGAATAAATAAACAAATAATATATTAGTGTTATGTAAATTTATTTAAAATATAAACTCATGGAGGAATTTATGGAAATTATTTCAATTATTTTAACAATCGTTTTTATTATTGTTTTAAGTATTTATTTACTTATTTCTTACAAAAGAGATACTTTGAAGCATATATGGTCATTGATAACAAATATTGTTATATTTATTGAATCTTTTTTAGTAACGCGATTACTTGTGAATATACTGGGAACGAAGGTATCTGCATTATTTAGTTCATTTATTAAAACAATGTTAAACATAAAAGAAGAGGAATGGTTAAAAAATAGTTCTATTGATGGTTTTACAAACTTTTTAGCTATAATTATGATTGGTGTTGGCTGTTTCTTCTTAGTATTTTTAGTTATTTATGTTTTAAATCATGGTATAAAAAGGATTATATTTAAGGTTATCAAAAATGAAAAATATTCTAAATATGTTTCCAATTTTAATAACAAAATAGTTAATTTATTAGTGGGGTTGGGTTCTTTTGCCATTATAAGTTTTGCCCTTTTATATCCTTTAGGTACGATGATGCATATTGTAGATAAAGCTGCTCAAGAAGCCAATTATAGCTTACCAAAATATGTGACAGTAGCAATTAATAATCCAATATCCAAAATATATTCAAATAATTTAAGTGTCGCCTTCTTTAATGGCATAACTAAACTTCAAAATGATTCTAATAATATCCAAAATAGTTTAGAACTAAAAGGAATGTCAGTTATGATTTTATCTTTTTTAAATATTAGCGAGGGAGGGGATGCTCCTAGTAATATAGAATCTATCAAGATGGAGCTTTCTAATACATCTTTAGTTCCTAATTTTATAAGTGAATTATGTTCTAATGCTGCTACACGTTGGAAAGATAATCAATCCTTTATGGGAGTATCTATCTCTTTACCAACTGATCAAAGTAGGGATTTATATATAGCGTTATTAGATATTATTAGTAATTGGGAAAGAGATAATTTAATTAATGATATTAATACAATTTTTGAACTTTATCAAATATTTAATGATAATGATATATTAATTACCGATAATGATGATGCTTTAGTAGAGGCTATTGCAAATGATGAATTTACGGAAGATGTCTTTTTATGTTTATTCCATAACGATGACTTTAAGATGGCATTAGTAACATTTATGAATTATGGAATTAATGTTATCTTTGAAGAAATAAATATTAATACGAATAATACCCAGTATATAAATATTAATAATTTAAATGATATGACTGATGAAGATATCAAAAAAGAGGCGTACATATTTTCTTTGACAGTCCGCCAAATTATGGAAATTAATTCTTTGAAAGGACAACAGTTAACCCTTAATGATTATAATCGCATTATTAATAATTTGAATGAAATTCTTAATAGTAGGCTTTTAAACAATGTTTTATATAATGTAATTTATAATTCGATACAATCTTATGTATAGGTATGAATCTTACTGTTACAACAAGTTTTAAATTTGTTTGTCCTTTTGTTTAAAGTAGCTATAGTTATGGCGGAGATAACTTGGATAATCAAAAGTATTTAAAGGTTATGTTTGGAACTACTAGTGTTGGTGATAGTGAATTTACGTATAAAATAGGAGAAGTTAAATACTTTTCTTTTTTTGCCGTTATCAATAAAAATGGTTAATTTAAGTTAGGAAATCCCGAATGGAAATCCCGTTTTTAATCATTGATAACCAATAAAGATAAACTTTATTGGAAAAGTAATTGTAAAATTATGAAATAAAAAATCAAGAGTCAAGATAAACTCACTTAGTTCGCTCTTGATTTTTTTTATCATGTCTTTCATATTAAGCTTATCAATAGGAATATGATGCAAACCTAATAAATCTAAAATGTAATTTCCAAGTTCTTCTTCTAAAAGTTGTAAGGGTGTTTTAAAATTCTTTTTTGGCCTAGGATAATTATTTAAACGATTGATAATATCTAAAATGTCATCGCTAGACAATAGAGTAATATCAAAACCTTTTTTTATTAACCATCTTAAAAGAATATGATTATTTTCAATATGTGGTTTTTCATAGGAAGAATAAGTATGTGTATAATGAATTTCCATTCTTTTATTTAAATCTTCATGAATAGATTTTTCTAATAAATCAAAATCAAGAAACTCACAACCATTATCAGGAATTGCTTTTCTAAAAAGAACATAAAAATAACAATCTAGTTTATCTTCTAACATATCTAAAATTTTAGCAATTTCTTCCTGTGTTTTACTTTTAATTTTAAAACCAAGCATTAAAGAGAAACAAGGAAACATAATAGTAAATAATAATTCACCACCTTTAATGCCTTCTACAGTATCTAATTCAACAATACCAAGAGGTCTATTTTCTCTTTCTTCTTTTGATAAATCTTCAATACTTCTGCCATTTAATTGATGCCCTTTAATTGTATTTCTTTTTTCAGTATTAGTTCCATATCTAACTCTAGAAACTTTATTTCTTAGATCCAAATTACAACAATCTAATAATCCTTTATCAATCCAAGAATATACAGTAGGAATAGAAACTTTGAACATTGAAAATTTATTGGGAAGAGTATTTATAATTACCTCAGGAGAGATACCATTTTTGATTAGAGTGGACAGATAATCCTTAAATTCTTCTGGAAAAGAATCAACTTTAGTACCAATACGAGAGACTCTTTGGACAGCATTATGCATTTTAATAGCAGTTTCAGCGTGATATTTAATCTTAACTTTTTTACATTTAAAATACAAATCACAACCATTGCAAACATTATGATTCTTCTTTAATAATTCACAATCAATAGTTACTTTATAATTTGGACAAACTTTAACTGCATAAGAGCAATATTTGCATTGAGAACATTTAACTTTATCTCTAATATTTTCACAAAGATATTTTTGATGACAATTCTCTTTGTTTAAACAATTGAAACATTTTCTTGCTTCACCGAAATAGGAAGAATATTTTTTAATTTCTTTCCTAATTCCAGAAGAATCTTTACTTAATAATCTAGCTATTTCAGCAGGAGACTTTCCCTCATTTAAATAGAATTCAATATTTCCTATTTCCAAAATAGATAAATTTTTGTTAGAATAATTACGACCCATATATATACCTCCATTCATAATTTCCTGAACAAAAATTATTGTAACACAAGGTTATATATGGGTTATTTTTATTTCGGGATATCCTAATTTAAATTTATACTTATTAGGGATTTCATTATTTTAATTAACATTATCAATAAAAATAGTGTTAATCTAATATATTTGTAGTACAATTATATTGTTAGTTAAATAAATGTAGGAGATATTTATGATTAAGTTAAAAAATGTATCTAAGTTCTATTACAATAAAGGTGTTATTGCTAGTGGCTTTACTAAGGTAAATTTAGAATTCAATATGGGAGAGTTTGTTGCTATTACTGGTGAATCTGGTAGTGGCAAATCAACTTTACTAAATGTTATATCAGGGCTTGACTCTTATGAAGAAGGGGAAATGTACATTAATGGTGAAGAAACTAGCCATTATAGTGAAAAAGATTTTGAAGATTATCGTCGTAAATATATTGGTAATATTTTTCAAAACTTTAATTTAGTTAATAGTTATAGTGTTTATCAAAATATCGAATTAGTTCTTTTATTGAATGGTGCTAGAAAAAAGGATATTAAGCAACAAGTTTTAGAGCTAATTAAAAAGGTTGATTTATATAAATTTAGAAATACTAAGGTATCTAAATTATCAGGTGGTCAAAAACAAAGAGTAGCTATTGCTAGGGCTCTTGCCAAAAATACGCCTATTATTATCGCTGATGAACCAACTGGTAATTTAGATTCTAAATCAGCGGTAGGCATTATTAAATTATTAAGTGAAATAGCTAAAGATAAGTTAGTTATTATTGTGACTCATAATTATGAACAGGTGGAACCATATATTACCAGAAAAATAAAGATGCATGATGGTAAAGTTTTAGAAGATAAAGTAATTAAAAAAGTTACAATTAATGATGATAAAAACCATGCAATAAGTTATAAAAATATTACTTTTGGGAATAAGTTACGCTTAGGATTAAGAAATACTTTTAATATTATTCCAAAATTCCTATTATTGTTTGCTGTTTATTTATTTATAACAGTAGCTCTTATGGGTGAGTATGCTTCTTTTAAACAAGAAGAACACCAAGCTAGTGTGGCAGGATATAATTATGTTTTTCAAGAGGCTTCTCCAAATAGAATAGTTATTAATAAGAAAGATAGAACACCTTTTACTGATGATGATTTTAAACAAATCGCTAAATTAAATAACATTAAATCGATAGAAAAAAGAGACATTTTACTAGATATGTATGTTCATATTAGTGGAGATAATAATTTTTATATTGGTGGACCGGTTAAATCAATAGATTCATTAAGTGACAAATTGGCATTTGGTAGATTACCGGAGGCTGATAATGAAATAGTAATAGGTGGAAATAAATATGACTATTATTTGAGTGAATTAAAAGATGAGTTAATGGATGCTGACCTTTACTTGGCAGATTATAGTTATGGAGGTATAGATAAAAACCTAAAATTAAAAGTAGTAGGTATTGTTTATTATGATGATTATCAAGATATTATTTATTGTGGTGATAAATTATTAGAGCAAATAAATAATAATATTATGAAGGAATATAATTATACTCGTATATTGTTTATGAATAATTATTATGAATCAAATTATTATTCTACTTATTTTAATGTCCGCCCTAATAAAAAAGTTAGTCCTGGTAAAGTTATTGTCAGCTCTGATTTAAATTGGTCTTGTGAATATGAAAATTGTATTAATAAAAATCTTAAAGTAGAAGTAAGTAATATATACTATGATGATTCTTTAAATTTGACAATTAGTAATACTTATAATCGAAACAATATGAATACTTTATTAGGTATTGATGATTATGATCAAAATAATGGTGCTATATTTATAAGTGAGAGTGATTATAATCGCTTATTTAACAAAGGAATTTATCAAAGTAGTGTTTTTGTAGATGATGATAGAGAAATAGATACTGTTGTTAAAGACTTAGATAAGTTGGGTTACCATCCTTTAGCTCTTAAAAATACTTTAGTAACAGATGAATTACCAATTATAAGATTAGTTAAAACAATTGTAACTATTATATTAGTATTTACTCTTTTCTTTATTTCGTACTTTATTATTAAAATAATATTAAAATCTCGTAATGTTTATTTTTCAACTATTAGAATGTTGGGTGGAACTAGGAAAATTTCTAAACAACTACTAATTATTGAATTGTTAGCAGTAACTAATCTTGTGTATTTCCTATTCCTTGGTTTCTTATATTTAAATAGTCTACAGGTTATTAATTTTCGTTTTGTTAATGATATGATCAATTATTTAAAATTTAGTGATTATGTTATTTTATACCTTATCCTTATAGGAATGTCTTATTTAATTAGTATTAAATATGCGAAAAAGTTATTTAAGAATAGTGTTATTAAGACATTAGTAGAGGAGGTGTAAGTATGATTGAAATTAAAAATGTAAATAAGTATTTTAATAAAGGCAAGAAGAATCAAATCCATGTTATTAATAATGTTAATTTGACTCTTGATAATCAAGGCTTAGTGGCTCTTTTAGGACCTAGTGGAAGCGGTAAAACAACTTTGCTTAATACTATTGGGGGCCTTGACAATGTTAAGAGTGGTCATATTTATATTAATGGTAAGAAAATAACTACTAGAATAACTAGTCATCGTGATAAAATAAGAAATTTAAATATTGGTTATATTTTCCAAGATTATAAATTAATTGATACGATGAGTGTCTATGATAATGTAGCACTTGTATTAAAGATGAATGGTATTAAAGATAAAGAAGAGATTAAAGTAAGAGTTGATTATGTCCTAGATAAAATTGGTATGTATCGTTATCGTAACCGTCCTTGTAATATGTTATCAGGTGGAGAAAGACAACGTGTAGGTATAGCAAGAGCTATTGTGAAAGATCCTGATATTATTATTGCTGATGAACCAACTGGTAATTTAGACAGTAAAAATTCTTTAGAAATTATGAACATTATCAAATCTATATCTAAAGATAGATTAGTTATTTTGGTTACACATGAGAATAATTTAGCTAAGTTTTATGCCACGCGTATTATTGAAATTGAAGATGGTACCGTAGTTAAAGATTATGATAATAGCCATGCTGATGATTTGGATTATGAAATTGATAATAGATTTTATTTAAAAGATTTTGAAAATTATCAATCTATTAAGGAAAATGATATTGATATTGATGTATATTCAACAGGCAAAAAAAAGATTAAATTAGATATTGTTGTTAAAAATGGCAATATTTATATTAAGAGTAATACTGAGGATAAAGTTGAAGTAATTGATGAAAATTCTAGTATTGAATTTGTTAATGCACATTATGAAAAGATTAATAAAGATACTGTCAATAAATATGAATTTAAATTTAATGAAATCATCAATAAAAATATTAAGAAAAAATATAGTTCCATATTTAATATTTTTACTTTAATAACTAATGGTTTCAAAAAAGTCTTTGCTTTTCCTATTTTGAAAAAAATTTTATTAATTGGGTTCTTTTTATCAGGGTTATTTATCATGTATTCTATTAGTAGTATAGGTGCTAGTTTAAGGATAGAAGATAGTGATTTTGTTCAATATAATACTAATTATTTATTAATTCAAAATGATAAAATTGCTGTAAAAGATTATTTGAATTTTGAAAAAATGGACAATATCATATATTTATTACCTGGTGATTCTTTAGTTCATTTTTCTATTACTATTGATGATTATTACCAAACAAGTATTAATAATCAATATCAATTGCAGGGTTCTTTATCTAGTATTGATATGATAAATAATAATGATTTAATATTAGGTAGGATGCCTAACAATGATTATGAGGTTGTAGTAGACAAGATGACTTTAGATAAATTAATTAGTGATCAAGCTATTAAAATGGTAGGGATTAATAATTATAGTGATATGCTTAATCGTGATATGGGGCTTAACAACATGCCTAGTTTTAAAATAGTAGGAGTAGTTGATTTAGATAGTCCTTCTATTTATACTAATTCCAAATTATTTATTAATATTTTAGCTAATGAAAAGACAGATTATTATGGTGATGTTAATAATGACTTTAATTGTATAGATTATAATTTGTTAGGTAATAGAATAAAACTTATCAAAGGTAGAATGCCAAATAATGATTATGAAGTCATAGTAAATGCTATGAATGAGTATGATATGCCATTAAATAAGACTATTAATGAAAGTGTTAATGGTACTCAATTGAAAGTAGTAGGGTATTATACAAGCAGTGAAGGAATAAATTATTATTTAGTAAATAATAATACGGTTAAATATAATTTGATATCACAATCTTATGATATTATTGCTTATACTAAAGACAAAAATGTTAGTTTAGAAGAATTTAGAGAAATGCATTTTAATATTAATGATACTTATGAAAATAGTAAAAATAATTATTTAAGACAAAGAAAAGAGGAAGTTAGTAGTAATTTACTTGCATCCGGTATTATTTTAGGTATATCTTTAATAGAAATATTACTTATGATTAGGTCTTCTTTCTTATCACGTATTAAAGAAATTGGTATATTAAGAGCTATTGGTGTTAAAAGAAGAGATATTTATAAAATGTTTATGGGAGAGATTATCGCTATTACAACTATTGCGGGAGTTCCAGGTATATTGTTTATGGCATATGCTATAAATGTTTTGTCAACTATACCGATGTTTAGTCATTATTGTATTGTGAATCCATTATTAGTAATGATAGCTATATTATTAGTGTATACTTTCAATATTATTGTGGGGCTAATTCCAGTATTTAATACGGTTAAAAAGACTCCGGCGCAAATATTAAGTCGTCATGATTTAGACTAAAATTAAGTGTCCAATTAACCTATTGATTGGACACTTTTTAAAAAAAGATATTCATTACCACATTAATTCATGGTATACTGTTGGTAGTATTATTAAAGGAGGATAAACATATGGATGAGGCTAGATACAGCATTTTAGAACGATATGGTGAAGATTTTACTAAAAAAGAGTATATTACTAATCCGGCTATTGGAAGAGATAAGCAAATAAAAGAATTAATTCTTATCCTATTAACTCCTGAGAAGTCAGCTATTTTGATAGGAAAGCCTGGTATAGGTAAAACAGCTATAGTTGAGGGACTTGCCTATGCTATACAACAGGGAAATGTACCAGATGCTTTGAAGGGGTATACAGTTATTAATATTAAGACGGCATCTCTTTTAGGCACTATGCCAAATGGTGAGAGTAAAGTACAAGTCATGATTGATGAATTAAAACAAAAAGAAAAGATTATTTTGTTTATAGATGAAATTCATATGTTAATTGGTGCTACCGATGAATCATCTTTAGACTTTGCTAATATTTTTAAAGAAGGATTAGGACGTGGAAGTATTAAGGTTATAGGAGCTACTACTACCGAAGAATACGAACGATATATTTTAAGAGATAAGGCTTTCACCAGACGTTTTCAAAAAGTTGATGTTCCTGAACCTACTAGAGAAGAGACAATTAATATTATGATGGGTACGCTACCAAAGATTGAAAAAAATACTGGTGCCAAACTAAAATATACTACTTGGATTCAAGAACAAATTATGGCTTTTATTGTTGATTTAACTAGTGAGTATAAAAGAGTTTATGAGATAGGATCTCGTTATCCAGATATAGCGTTAACTTTGTTAAAACAAGCTTTTTCACATGCTATATTTGATAATAGACAAGAAGTAAATATTTTTGATGTTGAAGATGCAGTTATAAATAGTAAGAATGTATATCCAGATGTCATCAAGAAAGATATGCCTAAATTTTATGAAATGTTCAAAAACATCATTAATGAAGAAAAAGGTCTTCCTAAAGAAAATGCCCCTGAATGGTATATTGGACCTAATAGGACCGTTACTACTCCTATTTATGATGATGTTATAGAAAAGAATGATGATAATAATGTAGAAAATGATGATATCATCGATACGATAGAAGTAGACCAAAGCCCAATTGAAGAAGAAAATCAAAGTGTTAATCGCGATACTTTAATTGCTCCAGATAGAAATACTTTAAACCATATAGAAAGTAATGATGATGAAGAAATAGAATTATTATAATAAATAGGCTAAGATTATCATATCTATAGCCTTTTATAATGTGATATTTGTTGCACCTTTATTACTAAAAAGTATATAATGGTAGTAGATATCTAAAATATAGGAGGATATTTAGATATTGAGCGCCAGATCTTAAATGATGACGAGGATAGTAGCTATCGAAAATTCGGCGGGTGCTACTACGGTGATATAGTGAATCGTTAAGTATATTACAAAAAATAAAATCTTATTATAACAAAAAATATACTTCCACTAGTTATTTTTATTGTGGAGGTTTTTATGTGTGGAATTGTTGGTTATATAGGAGAAAAATGTAACTTAAAAAGAGTGTTAATTAATGATTTAAAAACATTAGAGTATAGAGGGTATGATTCATCAGGAATTGCTATTTATGATGGGAATATGAAAATAGTTAAATCTAAAGGTAAAATAGCCTATTTAGAAGAACAATTAGAATCTATCAAAATAAATGATAGTAATATAGGAATTGCTCATACTAGATGGGCAACTCATGGTGAAGCTAATGATGTTAATTCCCATCCTCATAGAATAGGTTGTGTGACATTAGTTCATAATGGAATTATTGAAAATTACAGTGAGTTAAAAAATAATTTAATAAATAAAGGTTATGTTTTTGTATCAAGTACTGATAGTGAAGTAGTAAGTGCTTTATTAGATGATATTAAGAAAAGTGAACATGATAATTTAAAGGCCATTAGTAAGCTTATTAAAATGTTGGAAGGCTCTTATGCTTTAGGAATTATCTTTGATGATGATTATGAACATTTATATGCCGTAAAGAAGGATAGCCCGTTAATTGTTGGATTATGTGATAATTGTAATTTGATTGCATCTGATATTGCTGCTATTATGGACCATACTAAAAAATATATGTTAATTAATGATTTTGAAATAGTAAAACTATCTAAAAATGAAGTTCAAGTATTTAATTCGGAACTTTCTTTAGTTAATAAAGATGTATTAGAGGTCTCTTGGGACATTAATCATGCTAAGAAAAATGGTTATAGTCATTTCATGTTGAAAGAAATTCATGATGAACCTAATGTGTTAAGAGACACAATAATAGAATATATTAAAGATACGGATACTTTAGTGAATAAAATGCCAGATTTTTCTAAATATAATAAAATTCATATCGTAGCATGTGGTAGTGCAATGTATGCTGGCATGGTTGGGAAATATATTATTGAAGAATATGCCAATATAGAGGTCAGTGTTGAATTAGCAAGTGAATATCGTTATAAAAAGAATTTTTATGATCATAATACTCTAGTTATCTTTATATCACAATCAGGAGAAACCGCTGATACGATTGCGGCTTTAAGAAAGGTTAAAAAAGATAATATTGATACTTTAGCCATTGTTAATGTGGTGGGTTCTACTATTGCTAGAGAAGCTGATAGAGTTTTATATATAAGAGCAGGTATGGAAATAGCTGTTGCAACAACTAAGGCTTACTTATTGCAAGTAGCAATGCTTATTTTAATCACTTTAAATATAGCGTATGCCAATAAGAAATTGAATAGGGATGAATTAGATAAAATTTTAGTAGAATTTGGAACGATACCAAATGCCATTAAAGACATTTTGGATAGAAAAGAAGAATGCTTTGATATTGCTAAGACATTATATAAATCTAAAGATATATTTTATATAGGCCGTGGTATAGACTATGCCTTATGTATGGAAGGTAGTCTTAAAATAAAGGAAATAGCGTATATTCATAGTGAGGCTTATCCAGCGGGTGAATTAAAACATGGTAGTATTTCTTTGATTGAGGACAAAACTAATGTAGTTGGCATTGTATCAAAAGAATTATTATCCAGTAAAACTTTGAGTAATATTGAAGAGGTTATTGCTAGAGGCGCTGTAATAACTTTAGTAACTACCGATGATTTAGAAGATAATTTTAGTTTTCCTTGTCAGAAGTTTGTCGTAAAAAAAGTAAATGACATAATACAACCTCTATTAATTGTTGTACCACTACAATTAATTGCATTTGAAGTAGCGAGAATAAAAGGTTGTGACATTGACAAACCTAGAAACTTAGCTAAATCAGTTACTGTAGAATAGATATATTATTATAAAAAAAGAGGGATTAACAATTTTGTCCCTCTTTTATAATTAAATGATTATTATCTACATCGATTAGAATATTACTACCAAATTTTATCTTGTCATTAATAATATCATTGGCAATCAATGTTTCAAGATTTCTAGAAACGTATCTTTTAATAGGTCGTGCCCCATATTTCTCATCATAGGATTCATTGATGATAAAGTCTTTAGCGGCATCAGTAATATTAATAGTGATTTTTTTATCATCTAGTCTTGCCTCTAAATCAGCAATAATTTTATCTAATATTTCATAAACGACATTTTTAGATAAAGATTTGAAGATAATTATTTCATCAATTCGGTTAATGAATTCTGGCCTGAAGGTATGTTTCAATTCGTTCATTACTAATTCATCACTATTACTAATATTTTCTAATATATATTCGCTTCCTAAATTAGAAGTCATAATGATAATAGTATTTTTAAAGTCAACAGTTCTTCCTTGTGAGTCGGTAATTCTACCATCATCTAGTATTTGTAATAAAATGTTGAAGACATCTTTGTGAGCCTTTTCAATTTCATCAAATAGGACAATGCTGTAAGGATTTCGCCTTACGGCTTCTGTCAATTGCCCACCATCATCATATCCAACATATCCAGGAGGTGAACCAATTAATCTTGCTACTGAGTGAGGTTCCATGTATTCGCTCATATCAATACGAATCATATGTCTTTCATCATCAAATAACTCATATGCTAAAGTTCTTGCTACTTCTGTTTTACCAACACCAGTTGGACCTAGGAAAATAAATGAACCGATAGGACGTCTTGGATCTTTAATACCAGCTCTAGCCCTAATAATAGCATCACTGACTAATTTTAAGGCTTCATCTTGCCCTTTAACACGTTTTTTCATATTTTGTTCAAGGTTCAATAACTTATCCTTTTCACTACCTACTAATTTATTAATAGGAATATTAGTCCATTTAGAAATGATTGCCGCTATAGATTCATCATCAACTGTATCACTTAATATTTCAGAACTTGCCTTTTCTTTAAGTTGTTCTAAATCTTTTTCCAAAGTAGGTATAGTGCCATGACGTAGTCTAGCAGCTGTTTCTAAGTCATAATTATCTAAGGCTACATCTAACTTACGGCGAGCATTTTCAATCTCTTCTTTTTTCTTATTAATTTTATCATTAATATCTTTTTCTTCTTCCCAATCATGACGTAATTTTTCTTCCTCTTGTTTTAAATTATAAAGTTTATCATCTAATTCTTGTAAACGCTTTTTGGAAATATCATCTTTTTCCTTTTTTAAAGCCTCTTTTTCTATTTGCAATTGCATAATAGTTCTAGTTAAGGTATCTAATTCGGTAGGAACTGATTCCATTTGGACTTTAATAGTGGCGCATGCTTCATCAACTAAGTCGATAGCTTTATCAGGAAGAAAACGACTAGTTATATAACGATCAGATAATGTAGCAGCTGTAACTAAGGCTTTATCTTTGATAGTGACACCATGATATACCTCAAATCTTGACTTTAGGCCACGTAGAATAGTAATAGTATCTAAAACCGTTGGCTCATTAACTTGTACTTTTTGAAAACGACGTTCTAGAGCACCATCTTTTTCAATATATTTACGGTATTCATTTAAAGTAGTAGCACCAATACAGTGAATTTCGCCACGCGCTAACATAGGTTTTAACATATTACCAGCATCCATGGCACCTTCTAAAGCTCCAGCCCCTACAATCATATGGATTTCATCAATAAACATAATAATTTCGCCACTAGATTCTTTAACCTCTTTTAAGACCGCTTTTAGTCTTTCCTCAAATTCACCACGATATTTGGCTCCAGCAATTAAAGAACCCATATCTAATTCCCAAATAGTTTTATCTTTAAGAGAATTAGGTACATCTCCTTTAACAATTCTTTGAGCTAAACCTTCAACGATAGCTGTTTTACCAACTCCTGGTTCACCAATTAGAACGGGATTATTTTTAGTTTTCCTAGACAAAATTCTAGTCAAACTACGAATTTCTTCATCTCGCCCAATAACAGGGTCAACCTTACCATCTTTGACGCTTTTAGTTATATCACGACCATATTTTTCAAGGACATTTTCTAAATTTTCTTGATATGGATTATTTTCATTCATACCCATTCCTCCTTTTCTAGGAATATTATAGCACTAAATTAGCAGTTGTCAACATAGAGTGCTAATTTCGACAAAATTTTATATAAAAAAAGAACTATTTGTATAGTCCTTTACTTTTACATAGCTTTTTAATTTTATCATTGGCTGTGTATATAGGGATTTTATGATCATCCATATGAAAGTCCATCTTCTTACAATAAAATATTTCACCATCGAGATTACAAGTTAAAAAGATAGGGGATTTTATAATTACTCTATTACTTTGTAGTACATGAACATATGGTGATTGTTCGTGAGTACCTTTTACTAATTTAAATAATAACTTTAATATTTGTCCTGTTTTTAATTCATCGGCTAAATATATGTCAAATTTATCATCGTTGATTTGAGCATGGGGGGCAATTCTAAAACCACCGCCATAATATTGACCATTACATATGGCTAACAAGGTTATACTTTGTTTTATAGCTTGATGATTGATATATGCTTCAATTTGTTGTGGTTCATAATTAAGAAGCGTATTCAATATACTAACTTTATATCTTAGACTTTTAGGAATAAGGGAATCACGACTTTCATTTTGGGCTTTGGCAATTAAAGCATCAATGCCAATTGAGGCAATGTTTATAAAATAGTTGTCGTTCATTTTACATAAGTTAGTATAAGTAACAATGTCATCATTATTGATACTTTTAACGAAGTCATTACCTGTACCTGTTGGTATAATTCCTAAAATATTATGGCTATCACTTATTCCGTTAACTACTTCTAAAAGTGTACCATCACCACCAACACTATATATTATTATTGGTTGACTACTATCTTTAAACATATGAGCAAACATAGTAGCTTCATAACGATTATTGGTATAGTATACTTGGTAATCTTCTCCTTCTAAAATTTTTTCTATTTCTTTCATAATAGCTATAGATTTACCGTTACCCGCCATCGGATTAACTATAAAAACTCTTTTCATAAATATCAATCCCCCCGATTGTTATTATTTAACATTATTTATTAAATGATTAATGGCATTTAAAACTCCTAATTTACCATAATGATATGTAAGCGAACCTTGTTGATAAGCAATATAGGGACTTCTTAATGGTCCATCGCAACTAAGTTCAATAGATGACCCTTGAGTAAAACTACCTGATGCCATAATAACATCGTCATCATATCCTGGCATAGGTGCTGGATCTGGTAGTGCAAAAGAATCAATTGGCGATAATTCTTGAATCCCTCTACAATATTCAATCAATTTATTAGGATCATTAAATATGATATTTTGCACAATATCAGCTCGTTCTTCATTATATTTTGGTTCAACTTGATAACCTAAATGTTCTAACATATAACTAGTTAGTACGGCTACTTTGAGACTACTAGCAATAACGGCGGGGGCCATAAACAATCCTTGTAATATTTGTTTATTAATTCCCAAAGTAGGACCTACTTCTCTTCCTTCACCAGGAAGCGTTAATCTTTCGGCAGCTAATTCCACTAAATCATGTTTGCCAGCAATATAAGCACCGTTTGGAGCAATGCCTCCTCCTAAATTTTTAATTAAGGATCCCACAATAATATCAGCACCTACCATAGTAGGTTCTTTTGAACTTACAAATTCACAATAACAGTTATCAATCATTATAATAACATCTTTATCTATTTCGCGGATAAATTTAATTACCTGCTCGATTCTATCAATATTAATACTTTTTCTAGTTGAATATCCTTTAGAACGTTGAATTTCAATTAATTTAATTTTTTGAGTTAATAAAGTCTTCTTTATATTTTCATAATCGAAATCATTATTAATCAAGTCAATTTGTTGATATTTAACTCCAAAAGATTTTAAGGAACTAGGATTATCTCTAATTCCTATTACTTCATCTAGAGTATCATATGGTTTACCAGTAATACTAAGCATTATATCATTGGGCCTTAAGAAAGCAAAAAGAGCAACTGTTAAAGCGTGACTACCAGATATAAATTGACTTCTAACTAAAGCATCTTCACAACCTAGAACTTGGGCAAAAACTTTTTCGATAGCATCACGTCCAAAATCATTATAACCATATCCACTAGTAGAGGCAAAATGCGATTCCGAAATATGATTATCATGAAAAGCTTTTAAAACGCGGGTACTATTAAACTCGCATAATTGATCTATTTTTTTAAACTCTTCACTACATTCTTGTTCTGCTTTCTTACATAAATCTATAATTGTTTTATCAATATTAAACTCCTCTAACATGATATTATTCTCCTTTATCATCAATTCTAATTATACTTCCACTTATCAAATTTTGCTTATCACATAATTCAAAAACTTTTTTAGCAACTTCTATAGGTTCAATTAAATCTTTTTGACCAATTCTTTTTAATTCATGTTCTAGATAATAAGAATCCATTTCCAAAACAGATTTTGTTTTTACCCAGTTAGGTGCGACCGAATAAACCTTTAGATTAGGGAATCTCATGGCTAGAGTCTTAGTTAGAGAAATAATTCCTGCCTTAGAAGCACAATAATCCATACTTAAAGCATTATAAGTATCTATTCCATCGGTAGATGAAATATTAATAATCGTACCTTTATCCATATAAATACTTGCTTCTTTGCTAACTAAAAAAGTACCTACTAAATTGACTTCTAATACTCTTAGAAATTCTTCTTTACTTTTATCATAAATATCATTATCAATTGCAATTCCAGCATTATTAATTACAACATCAATTTTACCAAATTCCATAATTGTTGTGGAAATCATTTTTTTTACATCTTCCTCTAAAGAAATATCGGCTTTAATAACTAAATTTTTTCCACCATAATTGTGGATATTTTTTTCTAAATTATCGATTGCCTCTTTATTAGTGAAATAATTCATAACGACATTGTATCCGTGTTTAGCAAATTCTATAGCAATATTACTACCTATATCACTACTAGCACCAGTTATTAGAACTGTTTTTTTTACACCATCCATAAGGACCCTTCCTTCTTAATAATCATATTATATCAAATGATTGATGAATAAAGAAATATTTTTTTTTAACAAGTATGGTATAATAAAATGTGAAAGGTGGAAGATGATGATCATTAAATATCACGATATATTAAATAATGATTACATTATAAAGGAATACGCCAAAATTGATAGGGTAAATCCGTATGCTTTTAGTCATGGATTACAACATATAAATAATGTGTGTAATATTATGAAGGAATTATGTAATCTATTGCATATTGATGATGAAATGAAAGAGGCATTGCTTATTGCATGTGTTCTTCATGATGTAGGACAGGCAGATGGAAGAGAAAATCATGGTTTAAAAGCTAAAATTATTACTCAAAAGTTATTTGATAATGACTTAAAGAAAAATAAATATTATGATGAAATATTACATGCAATAGAAATTCACGATAATAAAAGTGCGGGTAATGAATCATTATTTTGCTTGTTGCTTAAATGTGCCGATTCATTAGATTTTACTAAGAAAAGATTAGTGGCAAATTGCAATAACAAAGAACTATATAAAGTTTGGGAAGACATAGATGATACTAAAATAGATTTAAAAGATAATTATTTTATATTAGATATAATTACTAATGGGAAAGAAAATTTTAAAGAAAAATTTATAGAGCAAAAATTTACTAAAAAAATAGTTATTTCATTTACGAATTTATCGCAGAAATTAAATTTAATTCCAATAATTAAAATAGATAATAAGGAAATAATTATATAGATTAAAAAATATGAAAGCGTTTTACGAAAAATAAGGGTGTTTTAGTAATAGTAACTTCAAGGGAGTAGAATATTATGAAGAATAAAATATACACAATTTTAATAATCATATTTTCTATCATATGTGGAATTATATCTAAAGATTATTTCCTAGGGACTTTAATACTTGCAAGTGGACTTTTAAATGCATATTATGCTAGTATAGGAAAAACATATAATTATATATTGGGTGCTTTATATTGTTTATTAAGTGCCTATGTTAGTTATATTAATGGTTTATATGCAATGGCAATATTATCTTTAATTGTATATTTTCCTTTACAAATTCAAGGATATATTAGTTGGTTAAAGAAAAAAGATAATAACAATGAGGTTAAAATTAGAAAATTTACATTAAAAAATTCCATTATTATAGTATCTATTTGTATAGTTGGAAGTATTTTATTAGGGCTACTATTAACTAAAATACCTACACAACAACTAGCGTTTCTAGATTCTACCAGCAATATTATTAATTTATGTGGAATAATACTTATGAATTTAAGGTTTCAAGAATGTTGGGTAGTTTGGCTATTTAATAATAGTATAGACTTATCCATATGGTTAATAAATTTTATTAATAAAGGCCCAAATTCATTCATGATGTTGTTAGTTTCAATAGGTTATTTACTAATAAATATTTATGGATTATATCAGTGGATTAAGAAAACTAAAAAAAGATATTAGCATTATACTAATACCTATCATTGATTATTTCAATCCGATTGATTTATAATAATCACATAATTCTTTAAATCTATTGAAGTGTACAACTTCTCTTTGTCTTAGCCATAATAATGGTCCAATAACTTCAGGATCATTGGTCATAGTAATTAAGTTTTCATACACTGCTCTTGCCTTTTGCTCTGCTGCCATATCTTCATATAAGTCAGCAATTGGGTCCCCTGTAGTAGCAAAGTATGTTACTGTAAATGGTACTCCATCAGCATTAGTTGGGTATAGAGCTTTATTGTGTTCTGAATAATGACCACCTAATCCAACAGCTTTTAATTCATCAATAGTTGCATCTTTAGTTAATTGATATATCATAGTGCAAATCATTTCAATATGTGCTAACTCCTCAGTGCCAATGTCAGTAAGCAAAGCTTTACCCCTTTCATCAGGCATTGTATATCTTTGATTTAAATATCTAAGCGCTGCTGCCATTTCACCATTAGATCCTCCATATTGAGTAACTAAATATTTAGCCATTTGTAAATCTTTACTTTTAATATTGACAGGGTATTGTAATCTCTTTTCATATTTCCACATTAGAAGTTCCTCCTATCCCAAGGCCATGCATCTTTTGTCCATGCAAATGGACTTGTAGTCATATATGGACTAGTTATTTCAATAGGTCCATATTTTGATTGATATTCGTTTAGTAATTTTTCATAAGCAGTTCTAAATTCATTAAATTTATCAATCATTTGCTTATCATCTGGATAATTATCTAAATAAAGATTTAATTCATGCATTGCAAAATGCATTTGATCTAGATTTAGTAAAGCCTCCTCCTGAGCATTTTTTGGCGTTAAACGTATAGGGGTATAATTCATAAAGGGTTCATAAAGATTTCTAAACATATTACCTTTAGTGAAACCTTCATATGGAGTATATAGGATGCCATTCATATTATTATTTGTGCTGTTATTCATATTATTGTTATTAGGCATAGTATTCATACCATTATTGAATAAGGGCATACTAGATGGCATATTTGAAGTAGTACCTTGTAAGAACATTTCACTAAATTCATCATCGTTTCCATTTAAAAACATTTGATAATCAAAATTATTCATTATTTTCCTCCTCAGTGTAATCTATGTTATATGACCTAATTAGTATGGGGATATGTCTATTTGTTTTAAAATATATTTATTAAAGAGTAAAAAAGTATTACAATATTATTGGAGGGTTAATATGTATGATGTAGTAATTGTGGGGGCTGGGCCTAGTGGCTTATTTGCAGCATATGAATTGTCTAAAAATAAGAATTTAAAAGTATTACTTCTTGATGCTGGGAAATTTGCTAAGGATAGATGCTGTCCTATGAATAGAAATAAAAAAGCTTGTATTAACTGTACACCATGTAATATTATGTCAGGTTTCGGTGGAGCAGGTACATTTTCTGATGGTAAATTGAATTTTGTTCCTAAACTAGGTAAATCAGATTTATTTAAATACATGAATGAAAAAGAAGCTTATGACATAATAGATGATACGGAGAAGATTTTTAACGAATTCGGTATGGATAGTGATGTATATCCAAGTAATATGGATGAAGCTTTAGAAATAAAGAAAAAGGTAGCTATATCTGGGGCTAGATTAATGTTAATTAAACAAAAGCATTTAGGTAGTGATAGGTTGCCATTTTACATTCAAAAGGTTACAGATTATTTAGTAGAACATGGTATAGAGACACTTGATAATAGTGAGGTCATTGATATTAATAGTATCAAAAAAGATTTACATGAAGTAACGTATAAAAGAGCTAATAAAATGGTAACAGTTAAAGCTAAGAGGGTTATTGTGGCACCAGGAAGGATGGGGGCTAAATGGGTTCAAGAATTAGCTGATAAATACCATATTTCTTATACATCGCAAAGTATTGAAATAGGGGTTAGAGTAGAAGTTAGAAAAGAAATATTAGAAGATATATGTAGTGTTATTTATGACCCAACTATTTTTATTAAGACAGATACATATCAGGATGAAATAAGAACTTTTTGTACTAACCCTGGCGGTTTTGTAGCTAAAGAAAATTATTATGGTTATATTTGCGTTAATGGGCATGCTCTAAAAGATATAAAATCAGATAATTCTAATTTTGCTTTTATTAGTAAAGTGCGATTAACTCAACCAGTTACCAATACTAGAGAATATGGGGAGTCTATTGCTAGAATTGCTAATGTTTTAGGTGATGGTAAACCAATTATTCAAACTTTACAAGATTTGAAAAAAGGTAGAAGAAGTGATTGGCCTAGAATCAATAAGGGATTTATTACTCCCACTTTAAAAGATTGTGTTGCGGGAGATCTTGCTTTGGTCTTACCACATAGGATTATTACTAATATTTTAGAAGGATTAGAGAAACTAGATCGAATTATTCCTGGGGTTAATAATGATGATACTTTATTATATGGACCAGAAATTAAATTTTTTAGTAATGAAATTGATACGGATAATAAATTTAAATTAAAAGATTATGACATTTATTTTATAGGAGATGGCTCAGGTAAGGCGGGTAATATAGTAACGGCAGCAGCAACTGGATTAGTAGCAGCTAGAGATATATTGGAAAAGATATAACAACTTCGGTTGTTTTTTTCTAAAAAAATACTTGCATATTATATGTATTATTGTTAAAATATAGTAGTCAACAAGGAAATGGCGAATGTGGTGAAGTGGTTAACACGCCAGATTGTGGCTCTGGTATGCGTGGGTTCGATCCCCACTATTCGCCCCATATTGAATTTTACGCACACCTTTGTGCGAAAGATAAGTAAAAGTTCGTAATACTTGATATTATGGACTTTTTCTTTTGCAAAGGTGGTGAGGATAAATAATGAATGTGTCCATAGAAATTTTAGAATTTCCTTTGTGCGTAAAAAACAAAATACTAAGAATTAAAGATATAACTAAATTAAATATAGAATATATTACAGGTAAAAATATTATCTTTAATAACTCTAATTTGGGACTTAAAGAACCACATAAAATTATTATTAGTAATGATAAGAAAAGAATAGTTTTGCTTTGTTATGATGATGATATAAATCTATATAATGAAGATTTATCTGAAATCATCACTATATCAAAATTAACAGATATAGTTCGAGAAATTTTAGAAAATAATAAAAATTTTTAAATTCTATTTTTCCTTTATTTATAAGGAAAAAATGAAATTTTAACAATCAATTTGTAAAAGCATTGCCATTTACTTTCCTAAAAAAATGTGGTATTATGATCTTGAATTTATCAGTTTTTAAAAAGTAAAATCTCCCAAACTCAGTGTTTATGCTGAATTGAGAGATTTTTTAATGT
>CANQGH010000027.1 GCA_947601845.1 uncultured Bacilli bacterium
AAGTTACTTGAAGAAATAAGAGAAATAAGGTTATCGGAAAGAAGATTTTATCAAAAAGTAACAGATATATATGCAACTAGTATTGATTATGACTCTAAATCTCCTCTTTCTATAGATTTTTTTAAAAAAGTTCAAAATAAAATGCATTACGCCGTTTCAAAACAAACTGCTGCCGAAATAATATATGATAGAGTAGATGCTGATAAAGACCATATGGGCTTAACATCATGGAAAAATTCACCTAATGGAAAAATAATGGAATCAGATGTTATTATTGCTAAAAATTATTTATCTGAAGAAGAAATTAAAGATTTAGAAGGAATTGTTAGTGCATTTTTAGAAATTGCAGAAAATCGAGCAAGAAGACATATACCTATGACAATGGAAGATTGGGCAAATAGAATAGATAAATTTTTACTTTCAGATGATAGAGATATTTTAAAAGATGCTGGAAAAATATCACATGAAATTGCTTGTGATAAAGCATTAACAGAATTTGAAAAATATAGAGTTAAACAAGATAAATTATATAAATCAGATTTTGATTTGTTAATAGAGGAAAGTAAAAGTTGTGGTGATATAAATGAATGAAAATAATGTTCTTAATAAAAGTGTAATCAACTGGTATATACCGACTTTAGTTAACTATTTACAAAATGCTTATAAATAAAAGAATTTTAATGAATTTACTTTTTACATTTTGTTGTAATAAATAAAATATAAATTATGAAAAAAATAGGTAGTTCCGACATAAGTTAACAAAAACTGAAAGGAAGGAGAATTTTAAATGAATGACAATAATTTAATAATCTATAAAAATAGTGATGGAAATATAATAGTAGATGCTATATTTAAAGATGAAACGTTATGGCTTACACAAAAAGGAATGGCAAAAGTTTTTGATTGCTCTACTGACAATATATCATTGCACTTAAAAAATATTTTTAAGGATAATGAACTTGATGAAAATTCAGTTGTCGAGGATTCCTCGGTAACTGCTTCTGATGGAAAAAAATATAAAACAAAAATATATAATTTAGATGCAATTATTGCCGTTGGATATAGAGTTAATTCAAAAAAAGCAACTGAATTTAGAATATGGGCAACAAAGATATTGAAGGAATATATGACTAAAGGTTTTGCTTTAAATGATGAAAGATTCATTAGAGGAAATAAGTACGATGCTAAATATTTTGATGAATTACTAGAAAGAATTAAGGTAATTCGTGTTAGTGAAAGAATGGCATATCAAAAAATAACAGATTTATTTATAGCAACATCAACTGACTACAATCCGAAGTCAGAAGAAGCATATATATTTTTTAAGATAGTTCAAAATAAACTACATTTTGCAATAAGCGGACATACAGCTGCTGAATTAATATATAGTAGAGTTGATTCAAATAAAGAACATATGGGTCTCACAAATTGACTTGTGTATGCGAAATGACACGACAATTAAAAATAGCTGATTTGCTTTATTTTAAAGGAAGAACAGAGAATAATCATATAATATTAGAAACAGATAAAAATAACCAAAATAAATATGATTTTAATATAATGGTATCAATTATAATATAAAAAATATGTCCTCTATGATACTAAAATCCAAAAATAAAGTATAAAGTTATAATAGAAATTGGGTTTTGAGATTAGTATATGAGATATGCAATAAAAAGCATATCTTTTTATATAATTTATAGTAAGTATGGTTAAATAATAAAAAATTTGATATAATTAGCTTGATATAAAAACTTATTTGAAAGGAATGAAGGTATGATAAAAAAAGAAGATTTATATAAAATTGGAATTGGTACTTGGAAAATAGATTATGAAAATTTTGAGAATGATATTGATGCTTTAATTCATTCATATAATAAAGGTGAAAACTATTTATCTCTATATATGCTATACAATAATGGCGAAGTAGTAAAACAAATGAAAAAGTTTATAGACAAAATCGATAGAGAAAAAATATTTATAAATGTTAATCTTGAGCCTACTATTGAAAAAATTGAAGATGTTGAAATACAACTTAATGAATATTTAAAAACATTAGATATAAAATATGTTGATAATTTACAAATTCATGGTTCTTTTATTTCAAAAATTCCTTTAATAGATGTATATAAAGAAATAAAAAGATTAGTAGATATAGGCAAAGTTAGATATATTGGGATTAGTAATGTTAATTTAGAACAGTTAAAAGAAATAAATAATACGGTAAAAATAGATTTCTTTGAGGGCGTTTATAATCTTGAGTGTAAATTATATGAAGATATTGGGGTATTAGATTATTGCAAAGAAAACGATATTAAATTTATATGTTATCAGCCATTAAGAAGAAATAGAACTGCAAAAAGAAATTATCCTTTACTTGTTGAATTAGCTGAAAAATACAAAAAAACGCAAAATCAAATAATTTTAAATTGGATTATAAATAAAAAAAATATTATGCCTTTAATAAAATCTACTAATATTGTTAGAATTGACGAAAATATTGAGGCGACTAATTTTAAAATGAGTAATGATGATTATGATAAATTAGATAAATTTCGAAATATAGAATTTGATAACGTTGAGATAGATTGGGAATGCAATGGTGGGGTAACTATCGACCAATTAGCAAATCAATTTGAATAACAGGAGGTCAAATTTATGATTAGAAATGTAAAAATTGAAGATATTAATGAATTAGCACCAATATATAAACAATTATATGACGATGCTGATATTGGCGAATTTTGGAGTATTGAAAGTGCAAAAACTTTATTAAGGTATTGGTATGATAAACAAAAAGATCTGTTTTTTGTAGCTGAAGAAGATGGGAAAGCAGTTGGTGCTGTTATGTCTGGTGTTAAGCCTTGGTTTGATGGTAATCGCTTAATTGATACTGAAATATTTGTATCAAAAAAATATCAAAACAAGCACATTGCTAATAACCTATATAGAAAGCATTTGTCAGTAGCAAAAGAAAAATATAATTGCAATGTTATTGAATTCCATACTTATGGAGATGAAACTGAATTTCCTCAAAATTGGTATAAAAGAATTGGTTTCAAAAAAGATGAAGAATTAATTATTATGAATGCTAATATTAGTGATGTCTTAAACAAAATATAAGAGGTAATATAAATGTTAAAAGATTGGACTAAAATAGAAAAAATATTATTGTTCGGAAGTATAATTTTAGTAAGTGTTATTGGAATTATATTTAAATCAGATATTCTGACAACAACTTGTTCTATTGTAGGAATTATAACAGCTTTGCTTTTAGCAAAAGGTAAAAATTTAGGACAAGTTTTTGGTATTTTAATTACAATATTATATTCTATAGTATCATTTAGAAATAGATTCTATGGAGAAGTAATTATTTATATATTCTTGATGTTCCCTATGTATATAATAGGTATCATAAGTTGGATTAAACATCAAAATAAAAATACAAATTCTGTTGAAGTAAATAAAATATCTAATATAGAATGGATTTTTGTATCAATGATATTTATATTTTTATTTATAGGTATTTACTATTTATTAAAAACTTTTAATACAAATGAATTGATAGTTTCAACAATTTCAGTTATAGCGAGTTTATTTGCTGTGTATTTACAAATAAGAAGAAGCAGGTTTAGTTTTAGTTTCTATATAATAAATGATATTATTTTAATATTTTTGTGGGGTATCCCTGTAATACAAGGAACTATACTTTTATTACCAATGTTATTTAATCCTGTAATTAATTTAATAAATGATAGTTATGGATTTTATAATTGGAAGAAATTAGAGAAAATTCAAAATGAAGTATAATATAAGATAAAAAGAATTATTGGATCATAAATGCATATACCAATAATTCTTTTTTTTTATTTTTTTAATTTAGATTTTTGCGATTTTCTATTTAATGCTTTAGATAATTTTCTATATTTATCTTGCTTATCTAAAAAATCATCATATTTTTTAAGATTAGATATTGTTGGTTCTTTTCTAATTAATTTGTTATAATCTGTACATTTATCAGAAAAATCTCCAACCTTTTTTAATCTTTTTTCATAATCTCCTTGATATTTATTATATAAATAATTCTCAATACCTTTTCTTTTCCATCTTAAATTATCTCTAATCTTGTCTACTGCAACACCACAAGTAAAGTTTTCATAATTAACATATGGACTTTTTCTATTACAAAATTTTGGAGGGTTTATTCTTGATTTAGTGATAAAGAAAAGTTCGCAATGTCTACAAATATCAATTCTATAATTGTTTTCTAAAAGATAGTACATAAGTGCATAGATTATTGATGTTATTGAATAGCAAGTGTAGTAATAACCCTCATCATTAATATTAATATCTATATATAAATTAAAACTATTTTTTAAATTTCTTAAATGTGTAGTAGATAACTTTTTATTATTTTTAATTATATTCCTTATTTCATCAATAAAATAGTAAAATGTTTTATCATATTTAATCCCTAAATCAAATCCAAATGCTTTTATATTATCTTGTTTAGTAAAAACATCCTCATCAATTTTATTTGCTGTTATTTCATTTATAACTGATATAGGATTAAAATCACTTGAATTTTCTTTTA
The DNA here is from genome assembly GCA_947601845.1 of uncultured Bacilli bacterium. Classification (GTDB taxonomy): domain Bacteria; phylum Bacillota_I; class Bacilli_A; order RF39; family UBA660; genus RGIG3091. The sequence continues at coordinate 4,595 of CANQGH010000027.1, forward strand.
ATGTTTCCTCATTAAATTCATGTATTTGTCCTGTAATTTCATCATCATTATTTTTAATAAAAATTGTGTATTCATAATCAAATTCCATAGATATAACTCCCCTTAAAATAATTCTCACAATTCGGTATTTTAAATTTTTGTAAAGTGCCTAATACATATTATTGCATATATGGTTTAATTAAAGTGTAATTTTTGATTGGCCATTTATTAATTACATAACAAGAAATTTAATATTTGTAGTATATCACTTATATTGATTTAAAGCAATGTCTTGGTTGCATAGATATATTTTGTATATGCTACGAGAAAGGAAAAAACTATGAACATAAATGCAAAACTTGAAGAAAGAACAAGTAAAGAGGGAAATCCTTATTTCTGTATTGTAATTAAATTAACAGAAAATGCTGAAAAGATTGTTTTCTTAAATAGTGTGGAACTTGAGTTATTAAGATTAACTTATGGTAATAGTAGTCAAAAGATTAAGATATCAAGTCAAAATTCTTAAGGTTAAGACTGATAATAGTTATGCAAGCTGGCGTGGTCGTAAGACCACAGCCGAGCTTGTAAGCTAAAGTCAGTATTACCTTTAGCTTAAAGATTTTGTGCGTGCATTACTTAATTAATTTTAAGGAGATGGTAGTTATAGATAGCAAAGATAAAGAATTAAATAAAATTCAAGATAAATCTAAAGAAAAAATTAAAGATGTTTGTACTCGTATGTGGCATATTGTAATTGCTAATCCAAAAGATAAAGAATTAGAACATGATAGAATAAAAGAAATATGTTCAAAGTCTAAAAATAAAGTTGAGTTTGGAGCAATGGTTGATGAGTTAGCACCATCTACAAAACTATATCATACTCATCTTGTACTAGTATTCAAAAGCCCAATTCGTAGAAGTACATTGTGTGGTAAAAAATGGTTTCAAAATTCTCATTGTGAAGCTATTCGTGGAACTTTACAAGATAATTTGGATTATTTACTTAAAGTTAATCGCCATGCTAATAAAAAGGAGTGTCAGGTTGAGGGAACTTACGAAGAAATAGGAACTAAACCTACTATAAAAATAAAACAGGAAAAAGAAAAATTAACAGATATTATTCTAAAATATGTAGAAGATGGAATGAGTACAGCAGATATGATAAAAGCTGATAGTCGTCTTATAAATAAAATTAGAGAAATAGAACTTACTAGACAACTTTTAATTTCTAAAGAATATATGATTAAGTCAAGAGATGTAAAAGTAGTTTATATATGGGGTAAACCCGCAACAGGAAAAACGACATATGTATATGAACATCATGACCCTGAAACTATTTGTCGTATAACTAATTATAGTCGTACTAGAGGAATATTATTTGATAATTTTGAAAGTGGTAAACATGATGTACTGGTCTTTGAGGATTGGTCATCGACATTTGCTAGGGTTCAAGATATGCTTGGGTGGCTAGATAAATGGGGAACAATGCTTCCAAGTCGCTATACAGACAAATGCTCATCATATCATTTTGTATACATAATTTCTAATATTCCATATGAAGAACAATATTCAGAATTAAAATATACTAACATGGATTTATATATGGCTTGGGACAGACGTGTAGACGTGATATTAAATTTTAGAAAAAAATATGATGGTTCTGTAGAAATTATAGAACAAAGAAATAGAAAAAAAGAAAAGGAGAATAATCATGAATAAGAATGTAAATCAAGTAACAGAAGAAAAAGTTAAGAAAGCTACTACTTGGAAACAAGATGTAGAAATAGCAGTTAAACAATTCTTGTACCCATGGAAAGATATAACAGCACTATTAGGAGCATTATCTATTCCATACATAAATAAAGGATTTGCTAACTTATCAGCAATTCAAAGTGCAAATAACATTTATGAAAGCACCTTAAAAATGTTGCAACTAGAAAATACTCCAATTTTAAAGGATCTTTCAGCAAATGGTATATTAACAGGAATATCATATTTCTTATTGTTATATGGATTATCTAAACCATATATGCTTAATAATAGAGCAAAAGATTGCAGAGATTTAAAAATAACAGATAATCATACAGAAAGTGGAAATACAATTATTCCAATAAGAAAGGTAAAATCATTTAAAAATCCTAGTGTTAGAAAATTAATTTGTTATAGTAATGGTGTATTAGCAAAAGATTTTGAAGAAGATGACAAATTAGAAAGATTATCTAAAAAATGGGGTAAATTTGTTATTGATGTAGAGGATTATAAATCAAATAAACTAATTATCAATTATAAAAAACATAAAAGTAATAAAATGTTATTTTGGAAAAATGATTATTTATTAAAAGATGATTTTAAAATTATATTAGGCATTAATGATAAAGGAGAAAAGAAAATTCTAGATTTTAACATTATACCTCATATAACTATTAGTTCAGCTAGTGGTGGCGGAAAAACAACCTTATTTAAGAGTATATTCATGCAGAGTTATTTAAAGGGTGCAAAAATTATAATTGCAGACTTTAAAGGTGGGTTAGACTTTAATAAAGGTTGGGACAGATTAGATAAAGAAAGATGTAAGATTATTACTGATGTAAAAACTTTATGGGATTATGTTTCTTATGACTTACCAGATATAGCAAACGAAAGAAAAGCATTATTAAATCATTATAATTGTGAAAGTGCTAAAGAATATAATGAGAAGATAGACAAAGGAGAAATAGTAGGAGAAAAAATACAAAGAATAGTAATTGGACTAGATGAGGCAGCACAGGTATTTATTAAATCTAAAAACAAAGACGAAGAAGAAAAATTACAACAAATAAGGGGAAAAATAGAAACTATTTCTTCTCTATATAGGGCAATTAATATTAATCTAGTAATCTCAACTCAAGTGCCTAGTTCATCTGTACTTACAGAGGCAGTTCGCCATAATTCAGTTTTGAGAATTTGTGGTCGTGCAAATAAAATATTAAGTCAGGTAGCTATTGAAAAAGATATTGCATCTACTATATCAGCAAATGATAGAGGACGTTTTGCAACAAATGAAGATAAAGATTGTTTCTTTCAGGGGTATTTATTCTATGAAAAAGATGTATTTCCTGAATTAAAGGAAAATAAATAAAATTTTCTATTTGATAAAAGCACTATAAAATTATAATTTGTTGTTTTGTATTACATGAAAATGAGGAAAGGAAAGGTGTGAGATTAGCTTATAAAATAAAATGTTAAGGAGATGGTTAAATGAAGAAAGATAAGTTAACACAAATAGAGATTGATAATGTTATTGATAAAGTAATAAACTTATCAATTATCTCACGTCTTATGAATTTGAATTTAATCACAGAAAAACAATTCTATGTGCTAAAAGAAAAAATAAAATCTTTTTACTAGAATTGTAAATGATTAGATTATAGTGTATAATATTTGCGAGGACATAAATAGAGAAATGTTCAATAAATTATTGAAGAAAGAGAGGTAAAATGGCACAGGTTGAGATTATAAAAGCTAATCTCAAAACTGAAAAACAAGAAAACGTTAAAAGTAATACAAAAAGAGTTTGTGCTTATTGTCGTGTTAGTACAGATAGTGAGGAACAACAAACAAGTTATAATTCACAGATAAAACATTATTCAGCTCAAATTAAATCTAATCCAAATTGGGAGTTTGTAGGAATATATGCAGATGAGGGTATTTCAGGAACGCAAGTAAAAAACAGAACAGAGTTCCAAAGAATGTTAAACGACGCATTAGATGGTAAAATTGATATTATAATTGCAAAATCAATATCAAGATTTGCTAGAAATACAATAGATACTTTAAAATATGCAAGACTATTACGCGACCATAAAATAGATATATATTTTGAAAAAGAAAATATACATACATTGGATTTAGATAGTGAAATGTTTTTAACTCTTTATAGTGCTTTTGCTCAAGCAGAGAGTGAGTCAACATCAATGAATGTAAAATTAGGATTAAAAGCAATCATGAAACGAGGAGAACCTGTTGGAAATCCAAATTGTTATGGTTATGAATGGGACAAAGATACAAAAACATTTAAAATAAATGAAAAACAATCAGAAGTGGTTAGAAAAATATTTAATTGGTATGTATCAGGAATTGGTTCTTATACCATAGCAAAGAAATTAAACGAAGAAAAGATATTAACTCAATGGGGTAATAAATGGTGTCCTAGTTCTGTAAGAAGAATACTAACAAATGAAAAATATGTTGGGGATTTATTAGGTCAAAAAACTTATGTAAGTAATCCATTAACACATAAGCATATTATCAATTATGGTGAAAAAGAGAAATACTATGTTAAAGACCATCACGAACCAATTATTACAAGAGATGTTTGGAATAAATCACAAGAAATATATTCTAAAAGAGGCAATAAATTGCAACCTGATGGAAAACAACATAATGGGAAATTTAGTTTAAGATACCCATATAGTAGTAAAATTGAATGTGGTATATGTGGAGCTAATTTTACAAGAAGAATGAATGAAAAAAGAAAAGATGGAACTCGTAAAGTTTATTGGGCATGTACTAAAAGAATAACTTATATAGAAAGTTGTAGTAATTCATTATTTATTACAGAAGAAATACTAAATGATATTTTTGTAAAAATATATAACACTATAATTGAGAAAAAACACAAGACTAAAGAAAAGCTGTTTAATGCAATAAAAGAAACATTAACAAAAGATGATAGCAAAAGTAAAATTGATAAATTGTTTAATGAAAAGCAAACATTGGAAAAAAGACTTTCAAATTTAATTGATATAAAATTAGATGATTATGAAAATAAAGAGGCATATATCAATAAAGAAAAAGAAATCAATGAAGAGTTGAAAAAGATAAAAGAACAGATAACAGAATATGAGCTAATAAATTCTGCTAATAAAAATATATCAAAAAGACTTTCACAGATTGAGAAGATATTAGATGAAACTAAAACAATAAAAGAATTTGATAGAGAAATATTTGATAATTTAGTAGAAAAAATCATCATAGGAGAAAAAGACGAGAATGACAATATAAATCCAAATGCAATAAGATTTATATTAAAAATTGGAACTGAATATAAGTATGAAATTAACGAAAATAAAAACGTGTCATTACGACCTGACAACGTGGAAAAATTCTCCTGATGGTTTAATATATAAATATGATATTAGTATTGCTAAAAATTATTTAAATGAAGAAGAATTAGAAAAGTTAAATGATTTAACAAATATATTTTTAGTTTTTGCAGAAGACGAAGCAAAAGAAAGACATATTATGACAATGCAAGATTGGATAAATGCCACAGATGATTTGTTAAAATTTAGAAGAAAAAAAGTATTATATAATTCGGGAAATATTTCACATAAACAAGCAGTAGAGAAAGCAGAAAGTGAATATGAAAAATATAGAATTATTCAAGATCAAAAATATATATCTTCGATGGATGAATTTTATAATAAATATCTAAAAGAAAGTAAAGATAGTGGTGATATAAATGAATGAAAATAAAACAAATATAAATTGATTGATTACGATTTATAGAAAATTCTTTAGAAACCCTTATAAATAAAGGAATTGCAGGAAATTAAATCTTACACGATTTTATTAAAAAAGCTCTAAAAATTGATAGAAAATGATAAAAATGGCAAAAATTACTACTTTTTTGACTAGGAATTAGACAACTGATTACGACAGTGAAACTATACAAAATTTAATTAATTTACGCATCTTTTTAGGTTTTTTTTGTGTAAAAAAATATGATAAAAATGAAGATTCAAAATATAATTTTGATAAAATAGTTGAACAAATTTTCCGATTATATGTAGAACAAGCTAACGGATGTAATGTTAAAAAATAAAAGTTTTATTGATTTGTGTTATAAGTAGGAGAAATCCTACTTTTTTGATATAATAATGAAAGGAGTGATAACTATGTCAAAGTATAAAGTTGGTGCTTATATAAGACTATCTAAAGATGATAGTTATAATGAATCTGATAGTATTGATAATCAAAAAAGCATAATTAAAGATTATATAAAAGATAATAGTGATTTTGAGTTAGTAGATTATTATGTAGATAATGGTTATACTGGAACTAATTTTGATAGACCAGCTTTTGTTAAATTATGTTTTGATATAGTGAAGAAAAAAATAAATTGTGTAATAGTTAAAGATATGTCTAGATTCGGAAGAGATACTGGATGGGTTAAAGTATATTTGGGTGAAGAATTTCCAAAACATAGTGTTAGATTTATTTCTATTAATGATAAATTAGATAGTCTTAAAGATAGTAATTATACAGATACTTTAGAATTTGCCTTACTAAATTTAACACATGAACATTATGCAGTTGATATTTCTGAAAAAGTCTCTGCAGTTAAACATCTTCAACAGAAAAAAGGCGACTTTATTGGCGTTTCTGCTCCTTACGGCTACTTAAAAGATCCAAATGATTGTCATAAGTTTATTGTTGATGATTATGCTACAAGTATTATTAAAAGAATTTTTAATATGACATTAGAATGTAAAAGTAAAAATGAAATAGCTGATATCCTAAACAAGGAGGGTATACTAACTCCATCGAGGTACAAAAGTGAGGTAACTAAAGTAACTAGCAATAAAACAATTAAATCCAAAAAGTGGAATAATACTATAATTAATGAAATATTAAAGAACGAAACATATATAGGAACACTTATTCAAGGTAAAAATCGAAAACCTATGAGAAAAATTAAGAAACTTGTTAAAACTAGTAGAGAAGAATGGAAGGTTTGTGAAAATCATCATGAACCAATAATTGATAAAGAAACATTTCAAACAGTTCAAAATATATTAAACTTTTCTGATATAGTACAAGAGGAAAATGAATTATTAATAACTAAAATTAGATGTGGTGAATGTCATAGCGAATTCTATAGAAGAAAAGCAAAAGGAATATATTATTATTGGTGCAAATCTTCATATCGTAAAATAGGTTGTAATTTAAAATCAATAAGGAAAGATATTTTAGAAAAATTGTTACTTGTTGATTTTAATGATAAATATAAAAAGGATTATAAAAAACTTAATAAGAATTTGGTAAATAAATATATAAAACAAATAGAAATATTTGATAAAAATAGAGTCAAAGTAGTATATAAATCTGATAAATAGTGATATAATTAAGTTATAAAGTTTCCAAAAAATAAGTATTAACCATAAAGGAAAAGAAGGTGAATATATGTCTAACAAAATAATAGAAGTCCAAGATGTCAGAATAAATGTAACCAATATAAATGAAAAAGATTATATTTGTATTTCAGATATAGCAAAAGCAAAAAGTAGTAATTCAAGAGCTGCAGATGTTATAAGGAATTGGTTGCGAAATAGAAGCACATTAGATTTTTTAACTACTTGGGAACAAATTTATAATCCTAATTTTAAAGTGTTCGAATCTGAACACTTTAGAAAACAGGTTGGTTTATTGACATTTACACCTAGTGTTACAGAGTGGTGTGAAAGAACAGATGCTATTGGAATATATTCTAAAATGGGTAAATATGGTGGAACATATGCACATAAAGATATTGCATTTGAATTTGCATCTGCAATAAGTCCTGTATTTAAATTATATTTAATAAAAGAATTTGAAAGATTAAAAGAACTAGAAAATCAAAATAGAGAATGGGATGTAAAAAGAATACTTACAAAGAATAATTATCTAATCCATACTGATGCTATTAAAAAATACATATTACCTGATAACGATTTTTATCAAAATAAAGAATGGTTAAAATATGCAGAAGAAGCTGATATTATTAATGTAATATTATTTCATACTACTGCTAAAAAGTGGAGAGAATTAAATCCAGAGTTAGCTAAAAATTCAAATGTAAGAGATTATGCTTCCATAAATGAATTAACAGTTTTGTCTAATTTAGAATCACATAATGCTGAACTAATTAAAGAAGGAAAAGCAAAAGAAGAAAGATTTGAAATATTAAGTGATATATGTAAATATCAATTAGATATTCTAAATAATGCAGAAAAAATTAAATTATTAAATGAAAAAGGTAGTGATTAAAATGTCAAATGAAGAAAAAAATTTTCAAAAAGCGAGTATCAACTGTGCGATACGGATTTATGGAAACACCTTAATAAACCCTTATAAATAAAAGAAACTATTAGAAAAAGTTTTTACATTTTTGGATATTACTAAAAAAAATTTAAAATGTAATTTATTCTATTAGAAGAAAATAAAAAAGTTAGAATTATAAAGATGAAGGAGTAATGATTTTAGATGAGTATAATTACAAGTGCCAGTGGTTCATCATGTTGGAGAGGATTAGATTATTATAAAAGTAAAAAAATAAAAAATATAAAGAAATTAAATAATAACGAATATACAAGTATCGTTTCAGGAAATAAAGATTATAATGTTTATCTTAATTTAGAACATCCTAGAAAATCAACATGCAATTGTCCTTTGGCTAATGGAAAACGTATTATTTGTAAACATATTGTTGCAACTTATTTTAGTGCTGTTCCAAATAGTGCTAAAAATTTTGAAGAAGAACAAGAAAAATTACAACAAGAATATGAAGAATATGAAGAAAGACAATACAAAAACGCCATAAACTATTTACATAAAATGACTAAAAAAGAATTAATTGAAGAACTTGTTTATATTTTTGATTATGCTCCAGAATGGATTTATACTGATTTTGTTAGAAGAAATGATATAGAAGGATAAATTTGCAAATTTTATGATAAAAAAATTATGAAAGGAAGTGACTTATATGGTAAATAAATCAAAAAATAAGATAGTAAATAAAGTTTTAAATGATAAATATACTGACAGCACTTTTGAAAGCATAAAACATTTAGATGATTATGGAAATGAATATTGGTATGCTAGGGAACTTTCAAAGGCATTAGAATACAGTGATTGGCGCAACTTTTTAAAAGTTTTAAACAAAGCAAAAGTGGCTTGTAAAAACTCAGGATTGAATGTAGATGAACAACTCGTTGAAGTCAACAAGTTGTCGAAGAGAAACAATAATGCTAATGTTAACATACAAGATTATAAACTATCGAGATACATATGCTATCTTATAGTGCAAAATGCTGATCCAAGTAAAGATGTAGTTGCTTTAGGACAAACCTACTTCGCTATTCAAACAAGAAAACAGGAAATTACAGAGCAAAAATATGAAACTTTACCAGATGATGAAAAAAGATTTTATCAAAGAAAATTAACTAGGCAAGGTAATTATACGCTTCAAAAAGTCGCTTCATCTGCTGGTGTTAAAAATATGGCAGAATTTCATAATGCAGGTTATAGAGGATTATATAATGGTGAAACAGCTGATGATATTTTTAAAAGAAAAAAATTACGTTATAGAGAAGATATATTAGACAATATGAACGAAGATGAGTTAGTAGCTAATCTATTTAGAATAAATCAAACGAAACAAAAATTAATTAAAGATAATGTACAAGGTGAAAATAATGCCAAAGCTGTTCACTATGAAGTCGGCAAAAAGGTTCGAAAAGCTATTCAAGATATTGGTGGAATGATGCCTGAAGAAATGCCAACACCAAAGAAAAGTTTAAAAGAACTTGAAAAAGAAAAGAAAAGATTAGAAAATAAAGAACAAGCAAAACTTGAAGAAGTTAAATAATTTATGGAAGTGATAAAAATGAATGAAAATAAAACAAACATTAATTGGTATCCAGGACACATGGCAAAGACTAAAAGAGAGATAAAAGAACATCTTAGTTTAATTGATATTGTCTTTGAAGTTATCGATAGCAGAATGCCTTTAAGTTCCAAAATTAAGGATATCGATGATTTAATAAAAAATATTCCTAGAATTATGATTATGACTAAGTATGATATGTGTGATAAAGAGGAGACAAATAAATTTATTGATTATTATACTAATCAAGGTTATATAGTAGTGCCTCTTGATTTGATTCACAATAGTGATATTTCTAGTGTTATGAAGTATGTTAAAAATATTATTAATCAAATGAATAGTGACCGTAAGATGAAAGGACTTAAACCACGCTCTGGTAGAGCTTTAGTAATAGGTGTACCTAATGTAGGTAAAAGTACATTAATTAATCGCTTGGTAGGTAAGAAAAAAGCTCCTACCGGTAATACCCCAGGATTAACTAAAGCCTTAGGGTGGATTAGAGTAAATGATACACTAGAATTATTAGATACACCAGGAATCTTATGGCCTAAATTTGATAATAGTATGATTGCGTATCATTTAGCAGGTCTATCATCAATTAAAGAAGAGATAATTAATAAAGAAGAACTTAGTATATATTTGTTAAAAAGATTATATGAACTGTATCCAAATTATTTAAAAGAAAGATATGGCATTACAGAAATTAATCAAGATATAACTAAAACCTTAGATATTATTGCTACTAAGAGAGGAGCTTTATCTAAAGGGGGAGTTAGCGACTATGATAAAGTATATCTAATTATATTAAAAGATATTAAAGAGGGTTATATAGGAAATATTACTTTAGATAGATTAAATTAAATTATTTATCTTTAATAATCATAAATTTTTCTAATAACTCATTATCACTTATAGCGCAGTTAGCAGGACTAGTGGAAGGTAGATAAATACTTTCTCTTTTTGTTTTAGGAAAACAATACCTTTGGTAGAGATTAGTTGCCGTTTTACCTAAAGTAAATATTTTTTGAATAGGACATTTTTTAAGAATTAAATTAATGTCATTGACTTTAACATTTTTAATAGAATTATCACTTGCTTTATTAATATTACATGAACTAATTACATCCCATAAAGCGATATTATATTTTGCTAAGAATAATTTCTTATCATCAATAGTAGTTGGTTCCGCTTCTTCAAAAACTTTAGCTAAGGTTTTCCAAAATCTATTTTTTGGATGCCCATAATAAAACTTGTTTTCTCGTGATTTAGGAGAAGGAATAGAGCCTAAAATTAAGATAGTATCATTTTCATGATATATTGGCTCAAACTCGTGATAAACTTTATTCATAGACCTCACCTTAAATATTATTATCAAAACTTGTCTTTACTTAAGTCTTTTACTTAATAGTTTGACATTCTCAATTGTTCCCTCGTGGAATCTTTCCAAGACTTGAAGCAACCCACAATCCGAATGAAACTTAGTTATTCCCTCACTAATAATTAAGTTTTCATCATGATGACCCTCAACCCTTCCCTTAGTATAAGTAGGATAACAAAGATCCATCTTAGTACCACTTACTTTAAAAATAATCTTCATCCATTTAGGCCACATACCTCCGTGATTATGCCCCGAGATAATAAGATTAAAGTTAAGAGGTGAATTAAACTTTTGCATCACATCAATAATGATAGGATCATGACATAGTAATACATTAAAACAATTATTACCACAAGTGGAAGATAAATCTTTTAAATATAGTTTATATTGTTGTAATAAAAATTTGGTTTTTTCCTTTTCATCTAATTCGTAAAATGAAGAAGGTAGTTCAATTCCTGCAATGTTTACCTCCTCTGTATTTATATAATTATATATACCATCGGTATTAGCTTCACAAAGTAAATGAAAATGCTCATTTTGATTGTTATATAATCTATATGGTAATAGAATACTTTTTTGCTCAGCATTTCCCCTAACATAAAAGACATCAGCAATCATAGTAGCATTATTAATAAAATAAGCAATCTGCTCATTATCATAAAAATAATCATTTTCTGTATCATATAAATCACCAGGAATCACAATATGAGTTGGTTTTATATCCTTCAAAGTTTTAATGACATCATCAATTTTTCCTTTAGAAGTGTGATGATTAATATGAAAGTCGGAACATATAGCAATATTCTTATCCGTATTTATTTTGCCACTTTCTATGACATATGTATTTTTTGCATTAATATTCTCCTTTTTTGATTCGATATTTATTATATTAAAAAGGCCATATTTTTGTCAATTAATATTCATAATACGCTGATTAGTATTTTATTTATTTTTCATTTCATAAATTTACTAATCAGTATGATACGTGATATAATTATCTATGGTGATGTTATGAACAGACAACTAATTAGAAATTTCTCGATTATTGCTCATATTGATCATGGAAAAAGTACTTTAGCTGATAGAATTCTAGAGTTAACTAATGCCGTATCTAAAAGGGAAGCTAAAGCCCAAATCTTAGATAGTATGGATATTGAAAGAGAACGAGGAATTACTATTAAATTAAATACGGCTAGTCTTAAATATAATTATAAGGGAGAAGAATATGATTTAAACTTAATTGATACTCCAGGACATGTCGATTTTACTTATGAAGTATCACGTAGCTTAGCTGCCTGTGAAGGAGCTTTATTAGTAGTGGATGCGGCTCAAGGAATAGAGGCCCAAACACTAGCTAATCTTTACTTAGCTATGGAAAATGATTTAGTAATAATTCCAGTCATTAATAAAATAGATTTACCTAATGCTGATATTCCTAAAGTAAAAAAAGAACTTATGGACTTAATTGGTTTTAGGGAAGATGAAATAATTTTAACGAGTGCTAAAACCGGTGAAGGTATTAAGGAATTAGTCGATGCGATAGTAGAGAGAATTCCTTATCCTAAGGGTGATGATAAAGCCCCTTTGCAAGCGTTAATCTTTGATAGTGTTTTTGATTCATATCGTGGTGTTGTTATATCAGTTCGTATTGTTAATGGTAAGGTAAAAGTAGGGGACACTATTAAAATGATGGAGACTAATGCCACTTATCTAGTTGTTGAAATTACTATTAATACCCCTAAAGAAGTAAAAAAGCAAGAGTTGGTTGCGGGAGAAGTAGGTTTTATTTTTGCTAGTATTAAGGACATAAGCGATGTTAAAGTAGGGGATACTATTACCCTTGCTAATAATCCCGCTTCCAATAAGTTACCAGGATATAAGCCCATGAAATCAATGGTTTTCTGTGGCGTTTTCCCTATCGAATCATCGAAGTTTGAAGACCTACGTGATGCCTTAGGAAAATTAAAATTAAATGATGCCTCATTAGTCTTTGAACCAGAAACCTCTAGTGCTTTAGGATTTGGTTTCCGTTGCGGTTTTTTAGGACTATTACATATGGACATCATAAAAGAACGAATTACTCGTGAATTTAATATTGATTTAATTACAACTGCTCCTTCTGTAGTATACGAAGTAGTATTAACTAATAAAGAAGTATTAATGGTCGATTCACCTAGTAAATTACCTGATAAAAGTAAAATATCTGAAATAAGAGAGCCTTATATTAAAACTAATATTTTTACTCCTAGTGAATATATTGGTCCCATTATGGAACTATGCCAAAATAAAAGAGGTATTTATATTAATATGGATTATATTGATCCAACCCGCGTTAATATTCATTATGAACTACCTTTATCAGAAATAGTTTATGATTTTTTTGATAAATTAAAGTCATATACCAAAGGTTATGCTTCCTTTGATTACGAAATTACTGGTTATAAGGCTAGTGATTTAGTTAAAATGGATATATTATTAAACGGTGAAGTTATTGATGCCTTAAGTGTAATCGTTCATAAGGATTTTGCCTATAATCGGGGAAAAGCAGTAGTTGAAAAATTAAGAGAGGTTATTCCAAGGCAGATGTTTGAAGTACCAATTCAAGCTGCATTAGGTAATCATGTTATTGCAAGAAGCACTATTAAGGCGTTAAGAAAAGATGTTTTAGCTAAATGTTATGGTGGCGATATAACGCGAAAAAGAAAACTACTAGAGAAGCAAAAAGAAGGTAAGAAAAAAATGAAGCAAATAGGTAGCGTAGAACTTCCTCAAGAAGCCTTTATGAGTGTTTTGAGTATGGATGATGAATAGGAGATAATATATTATGATAGATGATGAAATAATTAAAGAAAAATTGCTTTTAGCATATAAAATAAGTGAATTATATTTGAAAACGGGATTAGCAGCTCAAACTTTAAGTAATATAACAAGTATACCAGAAGGTATCATCAAAGAAAGCTTTTTAACTGTCGGTAAGTATAAACAAGATTATTTAAGATTATTACCGGAGTTAGGTAGTGATAAAACCCTTACAATAATGCAAGAAAAAATTGACGAAGAGATGCTCTATACTAAAAGAAAAGATAAGCGCAACGTAGAGCCGATGTTATCAAATATAATGAACATTTTTAATAAAGAGATACATGAAGTAAGAGATTTATATGGTAGTACTTTAAAGAATAGAATAATTAACTTAAAAATTAATAACGAGAAAATTAAACAAATAGCGCAACAACTAGATTTAAAACCTAAAATAGTTCGTGATGTAATTTCTAGTAATGACAAAAAACATAAAAAATAAAGAGTATTAAAATGGATAATAATATAAAAGCTGTATATATTCATATTCCTTTTTGTAAACATATTTGTGCTTATTGCGATTTTTGTAAGATGTATTATAATGAAGACTTAGTTGATAAGTATTTAGATGCCTTAGGTCAAGAGATAAAAAATAATTATAAAGATGACAAAATAGAGACTATTTACATAGGAGGAGGAAGTCCTTCTTCCTTAAATATGAACCAATTAGATAAATTATTTACAATATTATCAATTATTGATACTTCCTCTTTAAAAGAATTTACCTTTGAGATGAATGTTAAAGAAATAACCAAAGAAAAACTTATTTTTTTAAAAGAACACTTAGTAAATAGAATTAGTATTGGTATAGAAACAATTAATGATAAATTTCTATCTTTAATTGAACGTAGTCATACTAAAAAAGAAGTTTATGATAAAGTAATGCTTACTAAAAATTACTTTACTAATATTAATGTTGACTTTATGTATGGATTTCCTAATGAGACTTTAGAAGATGTTAAAAATGATTTAGATTTTTTTAAAGAGTTAAATGTTAATCATATATCTATTTATTCCCTTATTTTAGAAGAACATACTAAACTATATATTAATAAAGTTAAACCGCTTGATGATGAAGTTGAATCTAATATGTATTTTTACATTATTGATTATTTACAAAAACTTAAATACAATCATTATGAAATAAGTAATTTTGCTAGAGCTGGTTATGAATCGTCGCATAATTTGATTTATTGGAATAATGACCATTATTATGGATTTGGACTTTCTGCTAGTGGTTATATTAATGATATTCGTTATTCTAATACGAGGAGTATTAATAACTACTTAGAAGGGCATTACTGTATTGAAAAAGAGATAATGACTAAGGAAATAACGATGGAGAATGAGATGATTCTAGGCTTACGTAAAATAAAAGGAATAAGTAAACAAGATTTCTATAGGCGATATCATATTAATGTTAACGAAGTCTTTAATATAGATGAATTATTAGAAAAGGGTTTATTAGAAGAAAAAGATGGTTTTATTTTTATCCCTTTGGATAAGTTATATTTATCAAATAGTATTTTGGTAAATTTTATAAAAATTGGATAAAAAAGATAATTATCATGATACAATATTAACTGGAGGTTGTATGAATAAAGTAGAAGTATTTAAAAAAGAATTTAGTTATATTAAAAATGAAAGTTACGCAACAGATGCTAAGTATTTAGTAGATAGCTTGCCTGATTATTTTTTTGAAGTGCCAGCTTCATCAACTGGTAAATATCATCCAAAGTATGCTTTAGGAGAAGGGGGATTAGTAAGACATACAAAGTCAGCTGTTAGAATGGCATATGAATTATTAAGTAACCCTGTTATTGGTGACAAATATACAGATAGAGAAAAAGATTTGATGATTATGGCCTTAATATTACATGATGGATTAAAATCAGGTAAAGAAAAAAGTCAGTATACTAAAGTGGAACATCCTTTATATATATCAGAACATATTAAAGATAATAAGGACAATCTTAATATGAATGATGTAGATATTGAGTTTGTTTGCAGTGTGATTGAATCTCATATGGGAGCATGGAATAAAGATTTTGATGGAAATCCAGTATTACCTGTTCCTAAGACTAAATATCAGAACTTTGTTCATATGTGTGATTTTCTAGCATCAAGAAAGTTCATCAATGTTGAATTTGATGATAATAATAATATAATTGGATAGAAAAAATAGGAGGGTTTTGTGAAAATAAGTAATTTTAAGGTAACATTGTTACCACATACACCATTTCTTATGGAAGATGGTAGATTTAATTTAGATAAAGCTATGCAATATCAATCATGTATAGGTAAAATTTGTTATGGTGATGGTATGAAGTCTCCACTAACTGCTAAACAAGATATTTTTGATCATGTCAATATATCGATGTCTTTAAATAATGTTCCTAAATTTTTAAATATGATTTTAGCAAATGAACAACAAGGAATAATACACGCTAAATCACTTGATTTTAAGATAATGAAGGATGATAAAGCTATACCTCAAGAGTTGTTTGATTACTATTATAAATGGATGGGGACTTTTTATGCTGTAGCTAAAGAAAAATATGGTGATGAGAAAATAGATAAATTGGTTATGGAAAATAGTTCTTATCTATTACCAATTACTAGTGGTATTGATACTATATATACGGTTCCTTTAGGTAAGTTAAACCAAATAGCAGCAGGTCTTATTAATTATAGAGATAGTGGAATAAGTGGTAAAAAGGATGACTTGCATAATCAAATACTTCCTTATATAAATAAATTTTTAAGGGAGCTATATCATTTTAATCTTATAAATGAAGATCTATTAGCAAATTATGCAAGTAATAAGTTAAAAATATTGGGTAAGAATTTAAAGGATACTATCGATGAATTCGGTGAATCATATGCTACTAAATATATGGGGTCATTTATGGAATATGCCACAAATTTAGAAAATGTACAAGAAAGTTATCAATTAGAACGCACTGATAACAAAGAATATTTCGTACCTGCTATTATTGAACACAATGATAAGTTAAAAGATAAGTGGTTGAAAGACATAGATATGATTGCCAATAAATATGGTTTTATCCCGCAAGCAGAAAAAGTAATGATTAGTGAAAAAGGTACTTTTGATCAATTCCTTACGAAGACTAAAAAGATAATAGATGAAAAGACCATAGGTGAATATTTGGCACAAACTATGGAGACTTTAGATGACTATTACGAATTTTTAAACCCATTATCTATAAGAGATAAGTATGCATTACTTGCTAATGAACTTAAAACATCTAAAGCTAAAATATTAAACAAAAGTGGAAAAGTTATTTAATATAAATATCCAAGGAGGCTAAAATGAAAGGAAAGTTAATTGTTATAGAAGGAACTGATTGTTCAGGCAAAGAAACACAAAGTAAATTATTAATAGAGAGATTAAAAGAAAAAAATTACAAGTGTGCTTTTTTTAGCTTTCCTAATTATGATTCATCGACTGGTAAAATTATCGGTGGACCTTTTTTGGGAAAAGAAGAGATTAGTGAAAGTTATTTTAAAGAAGGATCATCTAAAGTAAATCCTTATGTATCATCGCTATATTATGCGGCTGATTTTAAATATAATATTGAAAATATAAAAAAACACCTAGCAAATGGTGAGTATGTTATTTTAGATAGATATGTAACTAGTAGTTTAGCTTTCCAAGGCAGTAAAATAGCTGATAAAGATGAACGATTTCATATGTATCAATGGATTGATAAACTAAATTATTGGTTATTAGAACTTCCTAAACCGGATATAACTATTTTTTTACATGTTCCTTTTATTTATGCTAAAGAATTGCGTCAAAATAGGGCTAGCATTGATGACAATGAAAAAGATGATGAATATTTAAAAATGACAGAAAAAGCTTATATAGAACTTACAGAGTTATATAATTGGCAATATATTAATTGTATTGAAAATGATCAACTTCGTAGTATTTCTTCAATAAATGATGATATTATGAATATAATATTATAGTATGGAGGAAGGATATTTATGAAAATAGTCGCTCATAGGGGATTACAATCTAAACATTCTCATGAAAATACACTAGAGGCCATTCTTTTAGGAGATATGAATAAGCATATTACTGGTGTAGAGATTGATGTAAGACTTACTAAAGACAATAGAGTAGTGGTAATTCATGATGAGAATATCGATCGAGTGAGTGATGGTAAAGGCAAAGTATGTGATATGTCCTTAAAAAGGCTAAAGACATTTAATTATGGTAATAAAGTTAAACCCTCAACTATTAGTACTTTAGAAGAAGTATTAGATAGGTTTAGTCCTAATACTCTTTTAATAATTGAAATAAAAAATGAGTATGATAAGAATAATATTATTGCTAGTAAAGTTTTGCAAATAGTAAATAACTATCCAAACTTAAATATTTGGCTTAAGAGTTTTGAACCAGATATTATTATGTATTTAAAAAGATATTCTAGTAATAAAGTGGGGGCCTTAATTAATAAATCTAATCAAGAATTATTAAATATGGATGTAGATTTTTATTCAATATCTAAAGATGTAATTACTGAGGATATGGTATCTAAATTATTGACAAATGGTAAAGATATTATGGTATGGAATATCAAAAGTAAAGATGAATTTCATAAATTATCTGCTACGTTAAACAATAATATTCAAGATATATATATAATTAGTGATATATTATTTTAAGAATAGTACATAACTTTACATAATTTTAAAATTACACTAGGGTGGTGTAATTTTTTTCTTGCAGAAACCGATGGGGGGGGGGTATAATGTATATAGAATAAACTATATACGGAGATGGTAAGAGTGAAAAGAATAAT
>CANQGH010000028.1 GCA_947601845.1 uncultured Bacilli bacterium
TATTTCAAAATAGATATACTTATTCAGGTAAGATTTATTGTGGTTGTCATAATGTAACGTATCATAGATCAAGTGCTGGGAAAAGGAAAAATAATCCTGTATGGGAATGCCAAGTATATAGGCGTGAAAGTTTAAAAGGTTGTTCTAATCCTAGAGTATTTGAACTTGAATTAGATGAAGTATTCAAAGATATGTTTAATAAATTATTTAAAAGAAGAAATAATATCTTTGATGAAATATTAAGTGAATGTAAAAATTATTTAGAAACTAATAATAATGAATTAGATATTAAAAATTTAGAATCTAAAATAATCGTTTTAAATAATAAAAAAGATAAATTACTAGAACTTGTTATGGAAGAATACTTATCAAAAGAAGATTACAAAAAACAGATAGATTTACTAAATGAAGATTTAGTTATTTATCAAAATAAAATAAATGAATTAAAAAGTAATAAGAAAGATAAAAACTATATAGAAAATAAAATTAATGAAATTAAAAAAGCATTAGAAAAATGTTTAGAAGATGATAGATGTTATAGTGATATATTTAATGAAATAATAGATAGAATAATAATTCATAAACAAAGTGATAAAGGGATTAAATTAGATATTTTTATTAAGACAGGAGAAAGTATATATACTACTTCTCTAAATTTAGGTAAAAAGTTTCATTTATTAGACCCCGATACAACAAGTAACAGCGGTATCAGCGGTAGTTAATGGTGGTAATCTATATCAACCATATATTGTCAAAAACTTTTTGGAACCAGAGACAGATAGTATTATTAAAAGTGTAGATAAAAAATTGGTAAGGAAAACCATTAGCAAAGAGACTAGTGATATTATGCGTTATGCTTTAGAAAGTGTTGTTGCTCGTGGTGGTGGAAGATATGCTTATATTGATGGCTATCGTATTGGGGGAAAAACTGGAACAGCTCAAAAAGTAGAGAATGGTCGATATTTAGTTAATAATTATATTATGTCCTTTATGGCGGTAGTACCTGCCAATGACCCTAAGGCAGTATTATATGTAGCAATTGATAACCCTAAAAATACAGCTCTTTTATCGAGTTATACTACGGCTCCTATTGCTAGGCGTATTTTATTAGATATAATTGATGCTTTAGATATACCAAAACAAGAGGGCGCTATTGAAAAAGTAAAACAATGGGATGACCCAATCTATTATACGGTTCCTAATGTCATAGGCATGAGTGTTAAGGAAGCAACTAAGGCACTATATCCATTAGATGTTGAATATACTGGTACTGGTAATAAAGTAATTGAACAGTCACCTAGCGCTAATGAAAAAGTAGAGTCAACATCGAAAGTTAGGCTACTGTTAGGAAATTAGAAAAATGGTTGAAAAACACGATAATAGATGGTTATAATAGATTTATAGTTACAATTAAGGAGTGTAAAACAAGATGGAAGTAAAGAAGTTTTTACGTAATAAAAGCATATATATTTTATTAATTATTATTTTTATATCGTTTTTATTAATCAATTTGAATGTGGTATATTTTGGTGATGACTATTATTATTTAATTATGTCTAAGGAAAATGGCAGGCTTCTTTTAAAATTATTATTTAGTCATTATTTACATGCTAATGGAAGGCTTATTGTTCATACTTTGGTCTGTTTATTTTTAAAAATGCCGATGATATATTGGCAAATACTTAATAGTGCAATGTTAACAGGTATATGTTATTTTGGAACTAAAGTAATAATCCCTAAGGAAAAGATTCGTAGTTTTCCTTTAGGTATGGCTATTATTTTTTCCCTAATGTCATCTTTAAATATTTTGATTATTAGAGAGAGTGTTTATTGGTTGACTGGTAGTTTTAATTATGTATATCCGTTATTGTTATTGTTGATTTACTGGTATTGTTTATTGCGAATTGATGATAATAAATATTTTGTTTTAAGCATTATTTTGGGCTTTTTAACATCTTCTTCGGTAGAACAAGCTGCAATGATGGCTTTAGGAGTTACTTTTTTAACTTTGGTTAGTAAATGTACAAATTTACATAGTATTAAACAAGTATTAAAAGAAAACAAAAAGTTATTAATTTTATTACTAGTCGTATTATTAGGTAGTTGTACGGTTATGTTAGCGCCTTCACAATTTTCAAGGTTTGAGAAAGCATCTAGTGAATTTTCATCTTTTAAGGATATGTTTATCTACAATATGCAAATTATCACTAGTATGTTTATCTTTAATGAAAGTACTATTCCTTATTGTGTATTATTCAATTTATTTATTGTTCTATATAGTTTTAAACAGATTAAAGATAAAATGGTTAAAAAAAGAATAATCGCCTTAGCTTTTATTAATGTATTTATAGATTTATTAATGATATTAGTATTTGATAATACCATATTAAAAGCGTTAAGTAGTCTTATTTTGGTTATAACTTACTTTATAAATTTTCTTTTAATTAATAAGCACATATATAATAAATTATTTTCTCCTCTTACCATTGCCGCTATATTAATGGTAGGGTCACAACTAATGATGGTAGCATCCCCAGCAGGTGGGTTTAGAAATACGTTGTTTGGTTTAGCTATGTTAATGCTTATCATTGGTAATTTGGCATACCACACTAAGTGGCAGCACAGTAAAGCTTTAATGATTATTCTTACTTCCTTAGCCATATTATTAAATATTAATACAATGAATGGATATAAAATGACTAAAATAGTAGACAATAAAAATATATCTATCATAAATAGTAAAACCGATATTATTAAAGATGAAAATAATCAAATTGTCTTATATAAGTTTCCTAATGATAATTATGCTTGGAGTATGCCTTATATAAGTAAATATCATTTACATTATTTTAAAAAGTTGTATAACATTAAAGCCGATATTATTTGGGAAAAATATACCGGTTCTAATTAATAAGTTTTTATGGGTTATTCATCACCACTAGATTATATTTTACTTATAATATAGTGGTGATATTAATGAAAAAGATTAATGAACTATATGATTTGCCATATGATACGGAACTTAACGACATTAAAATAAACTCTAAAGAAGTAGAGAAAGGCGATATTTTTGTATGTATCAAAGGGGTTAATGCTGATAGACATGATTTTATTGATGAGGCAATTGCTAATGGAGCGGCACTTTTAATTGTCAAAAAAGAAGGTTCTTATCCTATTCCTTATATTAAAGTAGATAATCCCAATGAGGAGTTGGTACTTTTAGCTCAAAAATTTTATGATTATCCATCCCAAAAATTAAAATTAATAGGTGTGACAGGTACTGATGGAAAAACAACCACATCGATGATTATAAGAGATTTATTAGGTATAGATATTTGTGGATATATTGGTACTAATGGCGTTTTAGGGAAAAAACTTAGCGATAAGACATCTAATACAACCCCAGAATGTCATTTAATATATAAATATTTATATCTTTTTATTCAAGAAGGTTTAGAATACGCTAGTATGGAGACATCGAGTGAAGCTTTTTATCGCGGCCGACTAGACTCCTTTACATTTGATATTGGCATTTTAACTAATGTGACTGAAGATCACTTAAATATTCATAAGACATTGGATAATTATATTGCTAGTAAGCAAAAACTATTTACCAAAATAAAAAAAGATGGGGTAGCTATTCTAAATATCGATGATAAATATTATGATTCTTTTAAAGATATTCATAAGAATGTTTTAACTTATGGTAAAAATAATCACGCTGATTTATGCATTAAAGATATTTCTGAAAAAGATAACAGTACCAAAATAATTTTTAAGTATCATAATCATGATTACGAAACGCTAAGTCCATTATTAGGAGAATTTAATGTTTATAATTTAGCCGCATCTATTCTTGCTTTAATAGCGCTTGGTTTTAACATGGACGATATAATTTCTAGAGTTAAAAACATTAAAGTACCAAGTGGCAGGTGTGAATTTTTAGATTATGGAACCCCTTATAAAATTGTTTTAGATTATGCCCATACCCCTAATGGTCTTCTATCAATTCTTAATTATTTAAATAAAATTAAAAAAGGGCGCATTATTACGGTTGTAGGTAGTGCTGGCGGTAGGGAAAAAGAAAAAAGAAAAGATATGGGAAAGATTGTTTTAAATTTATCTAATTTAGTTATCTTTACCATGGATGATCCAAGAAATGAAGATCCAAAAGACATAATCCAAGAAATGATTGATCAAAATATTGGTAATTATGAAATTATTATTGATAGAAGTGCTGCGATTAGGCATGCTTTATCAGTGGCTAATGAAAATGATATCGTTTTAATTGCTGGCAAGGGGCGCGATAATTACATGGCTATTGGTAATAAATATGTTCCTTATTGTGATGCAGATGTTATAGATAAATATTTTAAAGAAAATAATGACAAATAACATGTTTTGTCGATAAATGTTTTTTAAAGAGCATATACTTATGTAGGAGGAAGTATATGTTTTTTTCACTTTTAGAGTTAATAAAAAGTCTTATGTTCTTTACGGCATCTTACTCTAATAACATTTTCCCAGATCCATTAACCAAAGAAGAAGAAGACAAATATATTGAACTTGCTAAATTAGGAGATAAAGATGCTCGTAATAAACTTATTGAACATAACTTAAGATTAGTCGCGCATATTGTCAAAAAGTTTGATTATAAAAATGTTGATCAAGATGACTTAATTAGTATTGGTACGATAGGACTTATTAAAGGCGTTGATTCTTATTCGGAAAAACATGGAACGAAAATAACAACCTACTGTGCTAGATGTATTGAGAACGAAATTTTAATGTATTTTAGAAGTAACAATAAAAACAATAAAAATATATCCATCAATGAATCGATTGGTTTTGATAAAGAAGGTAACGAAATAACTATTTTAGATGTTTTAAAAATGCCTAAGCCTGACTTTGCTGAAGAAATTCAGATACGAGATAATATTTTATTATTAAAAAAATATATTAAAGTATTAAATCCAAGAGAGAAGGAAATTATTATAAGAAGATATGGATTAAATAATGAGAATGAGCAAACTCAAAAAGAAATAGCTAAAAGTCTGCATATATCAAGAAGTTATGTATCACGTATTGAAAAGAGGGCTTTGACTAAGATATTACGAGAATTTATGAAAAATAAAAAATGTGATAGTTAAGGTAATTTTAAGCTGCCTTACTATCTCTTTTTTTTGACTTTTAATAGTATTCGAATTATAATGTAGTTATAAATAGAAATAATTATAATATTAGTGGTGAGTAAAAATGGGTGAAGTTAAACACAAAGAAAGAAAAGAAAAAACAAAGCATACTAATAGAAAGATGATTATAGGAATTGGCCTTTCTTTTTTAATAATTACGTTAATAGTAGGAGTTATCTTTTTATTATTTATTCCTAATGTTAAATTATTGGGGAGTAGAGTTATTACCCTTAAATTAAATGAAGAATATAGTGAGCAAGGTGTAAAAGCTACCTATCATGGAAAAGATATATCTCAAGAAATTAAAATAGATAATAATATTAATAATGATAAAGTAGGTACTTATGAAGTTACTTATAAAGTAAAAAAAGGTCTATTTACAGTCAAGAAAAAAAGAACAGTTAAGGTTATTGATGATATAAAACCAGAAATTCATTTAGAAGGGGCGATGGAAGTTAATGTTTGCCCTTCAAAGAAATTTGATGAATTAGGTTTTACTGCCATTGATAATTATGATGGTGATATTACTAATAAAGTTGAAATAAAAGAGAATGAAGATGAAATAACTTATATAGTTACTGATAGTAGTGGTAATAAAACGAGCGTTAGTAGGAAACTTATAAGGGTTGATAATGAGAAACCGGTTATTACTCTTAAAGGGGAAAGCACTATCTATATTGAAAAAGGTGGTATTTATAATGAACCAGGATTTACAGCCACTGATAATTGTGAAGGGGATATGACTAGTGCAGTTGAGATAGATGGCTCTATCGACACTTCTTCTAGCGGTAACCAAGTAATTACTTATACAGTTATTGATAAAAACGGTAATAAGACTACTGTCACTAGAAATGTTTATGTTAAATCATCACCAGGAACTTTGCCATCAACAGTTTATAAAAATAGTATGATTTATTTAACTTTTGATGATGGGCCAAGTAATATTACTCCTCAAATTTTGGATTTATTAAAGGCCAAAAATGTTAAAGCAACATTCTTTGTTATCAATCATTCGGATGATTTAAATTATTTGATTAAAAGAGAACATGATGAGGGTCATACAGTGGCACTTCATTCTTATACTCATAGATATGATTTAGTTTACGCATCGGTTGATGCTTACTTTGATGATTTAAACAAAATTAGTAATAAGGTTGAAAAGATTATTGGTACTGCTCCTAAAATTATTCGTTTTCCCGGCGGTGGAAGTAATACGGTAAGTAGGCAGTATTCTAAGGGAATTATGTCCACTTTAACTAATGAAGTATTAGCAAGAGGTTATCACTATTTTGACTGGAATATAGATTGTGATGATGCCGGTAGTGCCAAAAACAAGACCGATGTTTATAATAATGTTGTCAATTATTTAAGCCACAATAAAACTAATGTGGTGTTGATGCATGACTTTCAAAATAATTACAAGACATTAGAGGCATTGAGTGATATAATTGATTATGGAATAGCTAATGGATATACATTTGCTGCTATTGATATGGAGACACCACTCGTTAGACATAACGTATTAAATTAAGGAGTGATAAGTAATGAAAAAGGGGATTATATTTACTATATTATTAATGTTTTTAGCGCCAATCATGGTTTTAGCTGAGTCTAATATAACTACAGAGATTACAGGGGTTACGAATGCCGTGCCTGGGGATACTGTTGCTTATGATATTAAAATAAATGTATCAGAAGATATGAAGGCCTCTGTCTATACGGCTACATTAGACTACAATAAAGATGTTTTGGAATTAAAAGCCGTAACTGCTAAAGATTGGGTTGGTTCTAGTATTTCCGGTAATTTGAATTATACTTTTAATGAAGGTACAACAGGAAGTTCTATTATTGCTACCGTAACTTTTAAAGTAAAAGATAATGTACCTAAACAAACTGTAACTATTTCTTTAAAAGATGTTAAGATTACAGCGTTAGATGAAGAAGGCAGTCAAAGTATTATAGCTATTGATGAAGATACTCCACAATTAAAGGCCAACCTATCAATAAAATCTACTGATAATACTTTAAAAGATTTACAGATGGATGGCGTAACAATTACTGGTTTTAAAAGGGATACTTTCAAATATGAAATATCTGTATCATCTAGCATGGCAGAATTCGAATTAAAAGGAATTACTAACAATGCTAATGCTAAGTTTGTAGAAGGTTTCGGTAATAGAAAAGTAAGCCTTAACTATGGAGAAAATGAAGTATTAGTTAAAGTACAATCTGAGTCTGGGGCCGTAGAGACTTATACTTTAATCATAACTCGTGAAGATGACCGAGACACTAATAATTATTTGAAAGAAGTGATTATTAATTCTGGAAAAATAAAACTTAATTTAACTAAAACTAGAATTGATTATACTGTTAAAACTTATAAATTGAAAAACTTAGAGATTGATGCCATAGCGGATCATCCTAAAGCTAAAGTAGAAGTACAATTACCAAAAGAGATTATTATTGGTGATAATGTTGCTGTCATTAAAGTTACAAGTGAGGCTGGCGAAGAAAGAGTATATACAATTACTTTTGAAAATACTGATGAGCCACTTGATACCAAAATAAAAACGTTATATATTAGTGGTGTTAAATTAGATTTTGATAAAAATACAATGGTTTATAAAGTCCCTTTCAATAAGAGATTAGCGAATGGATTAAATATACGTATAGTTACCGTTTTAAATGATGATTTAGTTAAGTATGAGATTTATTACAATAAGCAACTTTTAACTGATGATGTTAAAGTAGATTTAAAAGTAGGAGATAAGTATGAAATAAGAGTCTTCCCACTAGGATTAGAAGAGGGAGATGAAAGTGAAACTACTACTTATACAATTGAAATTGTAAAAGATAATCGTATTAGTTTTTATTTAATACTTGAATCATTAATTCTTGCTGTTTTATTAATTCTTATTATTATTCAAGTAGTAATTAGAAAAAAGAGAAATGCTAAAGATGACTTAGATACTAAAAAGGCCAAAAAACGAAATGGGGAAGAACCGGAAGAAAAGCAAGACCACGAAGAGGTAATTTCATCTAAAAAAATAAGAGAAGAAATAACTAAAACTAAAGTTATGGATGAAGAAGAGTTATTAAAGATTAAAGAGGAGGAGCAAAAATAAACATTATGTTTATTTTTGCTTTATAACACTTTGGGGGATACATGAGAAAAGATAAATATATTCCAACAATTTATAGAGAGAATATTTTTAAAATAGACTATGATGAACTTTATAAAAAAGGAATTCGCCTCTTGCTTTTTGATTTAGATAACACAGTTATTATTGTTAAAGATGGACAAGTACCTATGGAAGTTATTAACTTATTTAAACAGTTAAAGACAAAGTTTAAAGTAATAATTGTATCAAATAATATTGGAAAAAGAGTAAAGAAAGTGGCTAAGGTGCTTGATGTAGAATTTATATCTTTTGCTATTAAGCCATTAACATGGAGATTAAGAGGAAAAATAAATAAATATCAATATAGTAGTGATCAAATATGTATTATTGGTGACCAGCTTATATCTGATATATCTTTAGGTAATAAATTAAAGTTTTCTACTATATTAGTAGATCCATTATCAAATAAAGATTTAAAAATAACTGCGGTTAATCGCTATTTAGAAAAAGTAATTTTTAAAAATATAAATAAAAAAAATAACAAATTTAAAAGAGGTAATTATTATGGGTAAAGAGAAAAAATACTGTATTGGTTGTGGTATTTTATTGCAAGATGAAAATATGATGCAAGAAGGATATACCACTAGTATAGAAAATGATATATGTAGTCGATGCTTTAGAATGCGCAATTATGGTGAGTATCAAATTATAACTAAATCTAATGAGGAATATATTGATATTTTAAAAAGCGTTAACAAAACTAATGATTTAGTTCTTTATATGGTTGATTTATTGAATATTGATAAAGATTTAACTTATATTAGGAAGTATATTAATAATAAAATCATTTTAGTTTTAAATAAACGTGATGTTTTGCCAAAAAGTGTTAAAGATTCTAAGATAATAGAATATTTTCAAAAGCAAGATTTAGACTTTCAAGATATTATTGTTGTAAGCCCTAATAAAAATTACCATATCGATGAACTCTTATTGATGATAAAAAAATATAAGACAAGTAAAAATATTTATGTTGTGGGTCATACTAATGTTGGAAAATCAACATTGATTAATACTCTTATGAAGAATTATTCTGATAACAAATGTGAACTTACTATTTCACCACTACCATCAACAACTTTAAATAAGATATCTATTAAACTAAATGATGATTTAACTTTAGTAGACACACCAGGATTAGTCGATAGGGGAAATATTGTTAATTATGTCGATTCTGCTTTATTAAAAAAGATTAATCCTAAAAAAGAAATTAAACCTAAAGTATATCAGTTAAAAAAAGGACAGTGTTTGGTTATTGGCGGATTAGTTAGGGTTGATTATTTAGAAGGCGATAAAAATAGTTTTTCTGTTTATGTGTCTAATGATTTACAAGTTGATAAATTTAATATGTCTAATGAAACTTTAACAGATTCATTTTCAGAAGAGTTGGAAGTAGGTTTCCATGAGGATATTGTTATAAGTGGGTTAGGATTTATTAAAATTGTGGAAAAAGCTAAAGTAAGAGTCTATATTAATCGTAATGTAGATGTTTATACAAGAAGAAGTTTGATTTGACAGTAAGATGTGTAAATATTTTTGATATAAAACCAAATTATGTTATAATGATGATAGGTGTTATGTATGAAAATAAATGTTCAATCTATAAATATTAATTACATACAATATGGTAGTGGCGATGATGTAATTCTACTTCATGGCTGGGGACAAAATATTGACATGATGAAGCCATTAGGTGATAAGTTAACTAATAACAGAATTACTATTATTGACTTACCTGGTTTTGGTGAAAGTGATGAACCAACTTCGGCATGGACAATTTATGATTATAGTAATATTTTAGATGAAATTATCAAAAAACTAAACATAAAAAATCCTATTATTATGGGTCATTCATTTGGTGGAAGAATTGCTATTGTTTATGCATCTTCCCATAAAATAAATAAACTAGTTCTTTTCGGTAGTCCTTGTAAAAAAAGAATTACTAAGCCATCTTTAAAAGTTAAGTTTTTAAAAACCATGAAAAAAGTTCCAATTATTAATAATCTAGAGGATTTTGCCAAGAGGCATATTGGGTCTCGTGATTATAAAAGTGCAAGTAACATGATGCGAAAAATTTTAGTAAATACAGTTAATGAAGATTTGAGTGAGTGCTGTAAAAAAATAAAGTGTCCTACATTATTATTATGGGGGGATAACGATAGTGAAGTAGGCCTTGATGAAGCCAAAGAAATAGAGGACCTAATTAATGATGCAGGGTTAATAGTATTAGAAGGTGGAACCCATTATGCTTATTTGGAGCAAATAAACTATGTGGTTAAAATTTTAAAAAATTTTATGTGAGGTGAAAGATTATGGCTTTATTTTATATTTCTTATTTCTTAATTTTAATTTATGTTGTTTCTATAAGCTTTAGAGCCTATCATATGTTACAACAAAACTTATATAATGAAAATAATCGTTATTTAAAATGGGTATGGAAAAATAAAAAAACCACTTTAATAAACCTTAATTTATATGGTATTCTTTTTGCAACATTTATTTTAATATCTAATAATGTAACCCTTAATCAAATATTTATGATTATTTTGATGAGTGTTTATGTTGTATCATATTTTAGAGATAAGGAACTTAAAAAAACTGATCAAAATAAAAAACCATTAGTCATAACCAAAAGAGTTAAAAGGTTAATTGTTACTACTAATATTCTATATTTATTACCTTTAATTATATCTATTTTTATTAATGAATTTAGCAGTATAGCTTTATTAATTTTAACAATTATGACATCTCTTAACTTTTTCGTTGTTTTTTTAGCTCTTATTATTAATCATCCGCTTGAAAGAGCTATATATCATCATTTTGAGAGAATGGCTAAGAATAAATTAAAAAGTATGCCTAATTTAAAAATTGTTGGTATTACTGGTAGTTATGGTAAAACTAGTTGTAAAAATATTTTAGCTGATATTTTAAATGTTAAATATAATGCGCTACCAACACCTAAAAGCTTAAATACGTTTAATGGTCTTATGATTACTATTAATAATCAGTTAAGTAAGTTTGATGATATTTTTATTGCCGAGATGGGGGCTTATGTTGTTGGAGAAATTAGAAGATTATGTGAGCTTGTTACTCCTAAATATGGAATTATAACATCGATTGGTACAGCTCATTTAGAAACATTTGGAAGCAGGGAAAATATTCAAAAAGGTAAGATGGAACTTATTGAATCATTGCCAGAAGATGGAATCGGTATTTTGAATAAGGATGATCCAATGCAAGTATCTTATAAAATAAAAAATAAATGTAAGATATTGTGGATTGGAATAGATAATGATGATGTTGATGTTTTAGGATTGAATATTAAGTGTAGTGGTAAAGGTACTACTTTTGATGTTAAGTTTAAAGGAGATAAAAAAATATATCCATTTGAAACAAAGTTACTAGGGCGTCATAATGTATATAATATATTAGGTGCTATAGCCTTAGGTTATGCCTTCGGTGAGAGTATTCATGATTTACAAATTGGTGTTAAAAAAGTAAAACCTGTGGAACATCGATTAGAGCTAAAACGTTTAGGTAACTTTTATCAAATTGATGATGCTTATAATTCTAATCCCGTCGGTGCTAAAAGTGCTCTTGATGTACTAGCCATGATGAATGGTGATAAAATAGTAGTAACTCCAGGTATGATTGAATTAGGAGATAAGGAAGAAGAATATAATCGTATCTTTGGTGAGCAAATAGCAGACGTTGCCGATAAAGTAATTTTAGTTGGGGAAAAGCAAACGGAACCAATTTATAAAGGACTAATGAATAAAAAATTTAAAAAAGAAAATATAATCATCACTAATGATGTTAGATGTGCATATACCATTATAAATGAATTGAAAGGTAAAAAAGAGTTATATGCCTTGTTTGAAAATGATTTACCAGATACATACAATGAAAAATAGGAGGGTATTATGATAAAATTAGGAGTTATTTTTGGGGGGGAAAGTGTTGAACATGAGGTAAGCATTATTTCCGCAGTTCAAGCGATGAATAAATTAGATACTGAAAAATATGAGATTATACCAATTTATATTACTAAAGATAGGGAATGGTATACTGGCGATGCTTTAAAAGATATAGAAACGTATCAAGATATTGATTTATTGAAAAGATACAGTACTAATGTAGTTCTATATTATCGCAAAGGTAGATTTGTATTACAATCAAAAGGACTATTTAAAAGAATAGTAAAAGATGTTGATATCATTTTACCAGTCGTTCATGGAACTAACGTGGAAGATGGAGTATTGCAAGGATATTTAAGAAGTATTGGTATTCCATTCGTTGGAAGTGATGTAGCATCTTCAGCAGTAAGCCAAGACAAAGTTTTCCAAAAACACATTTTTGCAAGTAGCGATTTGCCAATTACCAAATATGTTTGGTTCTATGATTCAGAATATAATGATGACAGTGAAGAAATTATTAAGAAAGTAGAAAAACTAAAGTATCCCGTTATTGTTAAACCAGCTAATCTGGGCAGTAGCGTAGGAATTAGTAAGGCTAAAAACCAAGAAGAACTAGTTAAGGCTATTGAAGATGCGATTAACTACGATAATAAAATAGTAGTGGAAGAAGTAGTATCTAATCTAATAGAAGTAAATATTAGTGTTCTTGGTAATTATGAAAATATGAATCTAAGTGAAATAGAACAAGTTATGACGGATAACGATTTATTAACTTATGAAGATAAATATATTGGTGGTAAGAAGAAGTTTGGATCATCTAAAGGTATGGCTAGTGCTAGTAGAAAAATACCTGCTGATATTGATGATAAATTAAAAGAAGAAGTCCGTTCTATTGCTACAAGAGCCTTTAGAGAATTAAACTCTTCTGGTGTTGTTAGAATTGATTTCTTAATTGATGCTAAAAAAGGAAAAGTTTACATAAACGAAATTAATTCCTGTCCTGGCTCATTATCATTTTACTTATGGGAACCAATTGGTAAAAAATACTCTGAACTTTTGGATGATATGATTAATATTGCTATTAAAGATTATAAAAAACGTACAAGTAAAACTCATTCATTTAAAACAAATATTTTACAAGGTTTTACTGGTACTAAAGGATTAAAAGGAATGAAAAATACCAAATTAAAATAATAATAATAATAATAGGGAGGTGGTTATATTGATAGATGTAATTGGAGAGAGACTTAATATTAATAAGGAGACATTACCAGTTTCTATTCTATCTTTTGACCACCCTTTGTCTAGTTATGAACTAGCAAGTTTAGTTACACTTTTAACAGAATCAGATAATATTTCCCAAGTATATTTTAAAGATGACATAGATTTTGAAAGTATGGAAAAGGTAAAGTATATATTAGAGGCCATGCCTACAATTGATGATAGTCTGATTGATAAATATATTATTAAAGAATTGTCAACAGATGAAAAAGAACAATTAAGAAATATGAGTTTTATTAATATTGATACTTGGAATATTGCTTATTCTAAAGAGGACAATTGTAACGTGATTACATCTTTAGCTAAATATCGCAGAATGGAAGAATGGTTTAAAGGGGTACTCGATGATATAAAAGATGTTAAATTGTCGCTAATGGAAAAAATATGTTATATATACGATCGAGTTAAGATGTTTGATTATAATGATAGTGATAGTTATCAAAGATTGCCGGATATAAT
Source organism: uncultured Bacilli bacterium (assembly GCA_947601845.1). GTDB lineage: Bacteria > Bacillota_I > Bacilli_A > RF39 > UBA660 > RGIG3091. The sequence continues at coordinate 14,029 of CANQGH010000028.1, forward strand.
TCTGTTTGGAAAGGCTAATTCCTATGGATACAACTTGGTATTTAAAGAATTATTATCTAAAATAGGGGTCCCTGCTATAATTGGGAAAATAAGTGTTAATGATGAGGATAGTTATATTACGTTAGCTTTAATTACGGATGTTAAGTATGATATTGATGGTATATATGCCTTTGATTCATCTAGTGACACTATATCTAAAGATCAATATAGAAACAATTGGGCAAGAAGAATGAATTATAATTTTTTCGCATTAACATTGGACAAGCTAAGCGATGTTGAAAGCAATGTTCATAAGTACGGCATAATAAAAGTATTATCCAATGCTTCTATCGATGAATTTGATCAACAGTTAAAATTATATGAGAGAAAACATAAAAAAGATGATATCAAACGTATAGAAGATGTTTTTGATATGTCAATTGATGAGATATATGTTAAGAGTAAAAATACATTACCGTTGACGCTTGATGTTATTTCACAAATTGTGTCTAATAGGTTAGATATTAATCCTGTCAATGTTATTGAAAAGGATGCTTTTATGGAAATGATCCATGATAATTATCAGGCAAGAAATGAAGAATTATTTCCTAATAAAATGAAAAAATATTTTGTAAATTAGTATCTTACCCAAACATTTAGATTGACTTTTTGGTAGGGCTAGATTATAATTGATTTATAAATATAGAAGGAGGATAACATGAAAGATAGCAAAAATTTAGTAATAGGAATGTTATGTGCTGTTATTTGTATTATGGCGGTTGCATATGCAGCTTTTTCTACCACTTTAACAATTAATGGTACCACTAGTATTGAATCATCATGGTGTGTTCAAATCAAAGATGCAGCAATTTCTTGTACATCAACACCAGTATCAGGTGGTGCTAAAGAATCTGTTACAGCTTCTGCTGTAAGAACTTCTGCTACATTGGCAACTGTTACTATGAAGTTTAGTCAACCTGGTGATACAGCAACATGTACAATTGTATTTGAAAACTGTGGATCATTGGATGCTAAATTAAACAAACTAACTGTTACTGGTAATGATGAAAGTGGTCCTATTAGATTTACAGTTACTGGACTTACTGAAGGATCTACTAAACTAGAAAAAACGACTGGTACAGCTAATGTAGTAGTTACTGGTACATATGATACTAGTGTTACATCACAACCAGAGGGTGGAACTACAACAAAGACATTATCAGTTAAAGCTGATTTCGGTCAAGATTTAGGAGCATAAAGGCTAGTATAAACTAGCTTTTTTTCTTGGCATTTTTTCTTGCAATGATAGTCGTATCTTGCTATAATTTAATTACAATCATAGGAGGATAAAATGAATAGAGAAAAAAATATAACAATTGCTGTGTTATGTGCTGTGGTTTGTATTATGGCGGTCGCATATGCAGCATTTGCAACTACTTTAACAATTAATGGTACAGCCTCAATTGAATCATCATGGTCAGTTATTATACCGACTACCGATGGTATATCTTGTAAGGTTACACCGGCAGAAGGAGCGGTAGCGGATGGCATAGAGGCGACAGGTAAAGTTACTAGTAATACCCAGGCTAATTTTACAATGAAATTTGTACAACCAGGAGATTCGGCAACCTGCACTGTTAAGGTTAGTAATACAGGCTCCCTAGATGCAGTATTAAGTAATATTAAAATAACGGGTAATGATGAAGAGGGTGCAATTAGGTTTACAGTAACGGGTATTGATCAAGATGATGTTCTTATTCATGGCGAAAGTACCACCTTTATAGTCAAAGGTACTTTTGATGGCAGTATTGAAAAAGACCCTACAGTTGATGATAAAACGAAAGATTTGACTATTACGCTTATTTATAATCAGAAATTGCAAGGATAGTTAATATAAGAATGTAAAAAAAATGTAAAATAAAAAAACGGTATTGCACTTATTAAAATAATTTGCTATACTTAGTCTATAAGAAAGTAGGAGGAAAAGAAAAATGAAAGACAGTAAAAATATTGTAATTGGGTTATTATGTGCAGTAGTATGCGTTATGGCAGTTGCATATGCAGCATTCGCTACTACGTTAAATATTAATGGTACCGCATCAATCGATTCAACATGGGATGTAGCTATCACAAAAATTGATTGTGAAGCAACAGCAGCATCAGGTGGTGAAGAACTTGAAAAACCAACAGCTAGTGTTACCGAAGCAGGTGGTACTTCAGCTACATTTGCTATTAAGTTTAAACAACCAGGAGATACAGCAACTTGTACAGTTACTATTACTAACAAAGGAACATTGAATGCTAAAGTTAAAGCAATTACTCCAGTACAAGATGAAACTGAAAATACATTCATTCAATATGAATTAAGTGGTATTGATGTTGATACTAAACTTATAAGTCAGCAAACTAACACATATACAATTACTGCTAAAATTCCTGAAACTGAAACTAGTCTTCCATCAGATGATAGTTGGAAAGATAAATCTTTAACAGTTACAATTGAATATGTTCAAGATTTAGATGCAGAATAGTTAGTTAAAATGATAAAAAAATAAGACTTTATAGTTTTATTTTTTTTTTGCCTATGATATAATTGTAAATATAATAGGGGTGGTATGATGCTAGATAAAAAAGGGCAGGCGTTAGTGGAATTTGTATTAGTATTACCAATTCTTATTATGCTTATTTTGGCAATTATTGATTTTAGTCAAATATTTATTAACCAAAGCAACCTAGAAGTTCTTCTAGGTGATATTAATGATATCAAACGTGATGAAATCAGTTATGATACTGTTTATAATGTCATAAGTAAAAATGATAATAACATTATATTATCTCTAAATTATGAAGAAGATGACTATATAACTATAAAATTAGAAAAAAAAATTAAACTAATCACTCCTTTTGCCAATCTTGTTTTTGATAATCCATATTCAGTTACTGTTACTAGGACTATCAAAAATACAACAGTGGGGTGATATACATGAATAACAAAGGCCAAGTCTTAGTTATCTTTATATTAATTATTCCACTTCTATTGGTAGCGCTTGCATATGTTGTTGATAACACTTATATTGCCTACCATATGAATAAATTGAATCAATTAAATTATTTAGTCTTAAATGATGCTTCTAAAATGGAACTTACTAATGCAGAAATATCTGATTATGTTCATAAAAACGATAGTGAAGTTCGGGTTGATGAAATATCTATAACTTCTAATAAAATAGAAATTATTTTAAAAAAAGAAATTAAGAGTATTTTTGGAAACATCATAGGTATTAAGAACTATGAGTTAGTATCAAAGAAGAATATTACAGTTGAGGTTAGCAATGAACCATTATATCAGTAAGATAAGGATGTGAAATAATGCCAACAATTAAAAGAGGAAAAGTAATAACTATTACATCAATGAAGGGTGGTGTAGGAAAAACTATTACTACATTACTATTAGCGGCTTTCTTAAAAAAAGAACAAAAAAGAACATTAATTATAGATTTAGATTTATATAATGGGGATATTGCATTTGGGTTAGATGTAGATATTAAGTCAAGTATTTATAATCTTTGTGATGATATGGCTAATAATCGTTATAAAACAGATGAAGAAAGCTCATATATCATTAAATACGATGAATATATTGATATTCTATCATCACCAAAAGATCCAAGACAAGCTACCAAAATTGAAGGTAAATATTTAGAAATGATTTTAAAAAGATATATTAATAAATATGATGTTATTTTGATTGATACTAATCACATTTTAAGTGTTAATAATATGATTGCATTTGAAATGTCTGATGCAATCATAAATATATTTACAAATGATGCCTTTGATTTGAAAAATACTAGAAACTTTATGGCTATATGCGAAAATATTCATGTTGATAATGTTTACTTAGTATTAAATGATGCATTAGGTACTAAAAAAGAACATTTCTCAGAATATGAAATTAAGACCATTATAAAAAATAATATAAGTTATGTAATTCCTAAGAGTTTTTATATTAAAGGAATGGATAAAGCTATTGTTGATGGCAGACTTTTCACGATGATTGATAAGGTGATAACAAATTCTAAAGATACTTTAATGTTCAACGAGTTTGTCAAAACTTTATTAAAAACTGGAGGCGACATTAATGAAAAAGAATAAATGGTTAGAAGAATTCCAGGTAGAAGATGCGGAAAACGAACAATCTTATAAAGCAGAAGCCAATATTAGTGATTATGATGTATTTAAAGATAAGGATTTACTTGATAAATTTCGTAATATGATTATTCAAGAATTAATTGATAATCAGATACCTGATGAAAAATTATTAACGCAATATATTAATGAAGAGATTGATCGTATTACTGAAGGTTATGATTTAACTAATGCCGAGCGAAATCATATATTTAATTTGATTGAGAATGAAATTAATGGTTTTGGTCCTATCACTGAATTGTTAGAAGACAAAAATATTACCGAAATAATGGTTAATGGACCTAATGAGATTTATATCGAGGTAGATGGTCAATTAATAAGAGATGATACAATATCTTTCATTAATAGTGATCATATTATAAGAACTATTCAAAGAATTGTACAACCTTTAGGTAGAACTATTGATTCAACTAATCCTATGGTTGATTCTCATTTACCAGATGGTTCTAGAATTAATGCTATTATACCACCATTGTCGGTTAAAGGCCCGGTCATGACTATTCGTAAATTTAAAGAAAGTATTAGTAATATTGAGTCATTAATTGGTAATGGAACATTAACTCCATATATGGCAAGATTTTTAGATGCTTGTGTAGCGGCTAAACTTAATATTGTTGTGTGCGGTGGTACTGGTAGTGGTAAAACAACCCTTCTTAATGTATTATCTAACTTTATTAGTCCAGATGAACGTATTATTACAATTGAAGATGCCATCGAGTTGAAGCTTAAACAAACGCATGTTATTTCACTTGAAACAAGAAATGTAAACTATGAACGCGAAGGTGAAGTAACTATTCGTGATTTAGTGCGTAATTCCCTTCGTATGAGACCAGACCGTATTATTGTCGGTGAAGTTCGTGGTGAAGAAGCTTTTGATATGTTACAGGCCATGAATACTGGTCATGATGGTTCTCTTACTACTTTACATGCTAACTCAGCAAGTGATGCTCTAAATAGATTAGAAACGATGATTTTAATGGGGGGAATTGATATACCTTTAAAGGCGGTACGTGAATATATTGCTAAAGCCTTAGATATTGTTATTAATATTGAACGTCTTAGTGATGGCCGAAGAAAAATAACTTCTATTTCTGAAATTACTGGTTTTGATGGAGAAAATATTTTATTAAGAGATATTTTTGCCTTCAATCAAAAAGGTTTAACGGATAGTGGGGAAGTTAATGGTGAATTTGTATTATATGATTATATACCACAGGTATATAAGAAAATAAGAAATAGGGGAGTACATGCCGTAGATGATATTTTCGAGGCAGTAAAAGAAGAAATAAGCAAGAAAGCTAATAATTAAAAAGAATAAAAAGAAAGGAAGGATATTATGCCAAATATTTACAATCTTGATATATTTATTATGCAGTCAATCTTAATTATCATAGTTATTGGCATAATAATCTTTATCTTAAGATTTGATTATACCGCTAGATTAGAACGACGTTTTAGTAAATATTCTGTCAATGTCATTAATCAAGAAGAATTATCTTTATTTGATAAGTTTAAGGAATTATATTTGGAAAAACGCCAAAAATTAACTAAGTTATTGTATCGCATCAAAATATTTGATAATTATAGCAAAAAATATGAAAAATATTGTGATAATACGCGTATTATTAGAGAAGACCCTATGGATTACATATCTAATAAAATGATTACTGGAATAGTGGGAATAATAATCATTCTATTATCTGATGTGTTACAGTACGAAAGTGTTACTAGTTTCCAAATTATACTCGCTTTTTTGGTAGGATTCTTTGTTCCTGATATTCTCTTAATATCGAGACAAAAGTATCGTAAGATGCAAATTGAAAGAGATATGTTAAAGGCTATTATTATTATGAACAACTCTTTTAAATCAGGACTTAGTATTATGCAAGCTATATATATTGTGTCTAATGAATTAGATGGTCCAATTAGTGAAGAATTTAAGAAAATGTATATTGACTTAAGTTTTGGTCTTAATATGGAAGTAGTCTTTGAAAGATTTACTAAAAGAGTTGATACTAAAGAAGCCAAATATATTACTACATCTTTAAATGTTTTAAATAAAACTGGTGGTAATATTGTACAAGTCTTCGCTTCAGTTGAAAGAAATTCTTTTACTAGAAAAAAACTACAGGAGGAATTAGGAGCCTTAGCCGCATCAAGTAAGGCTATATATAAAATACTTATTGTTATACCTTTTATTTTAGCTAGTTTAATCTTTATTTTAAATCCATCATACTTTGCTCCTTTGTTCACTACTTCTATTGGTATATTTCTATTAATTGTGATAATATTAATTTATGTATTATATATAATTATTATAAGAAAAGTTGTGAAGGTTAAGGTGATGTTGTAATGAAAAAAAATAATAAAAAGAATGCCTTAGCTTATAAAATTTATTCACAAGCTACTATTGATAAATATCAGAAAAAAATAAACTTATTAGGAATAAAAGATAGTTATGATGCAGTAATTTTTCTAAATTTTAGACTTTTCTCTTCTGTATTTATCTTTTTTGTGATATTATATATATTCGAGTTGGGTTATATAATTGCACCAATAGTAGTATTTCTTTACTTCAATATATTACCAAAATTGGTGATTGATAGTAAGATTAACAAAAGGATAGAACGATTAGATAATGATGCAATGTATTTTTTTGAAGTTCTTACTTTATCACTAGAGACAGGACGTAATTTAAAAGTAGCTTTGGAGATTACTTCTAATAGTATTGATTCGGAGTTATCTTATGAATTCCGTCAAGCCTTAAGAGAAGTGAAATTTGGTAAAAGTTTAAATGAGGCGTTGGATAATTTAAAATTAAGAATACCATCTGATACGGTTAATAATATTATTTTAAATATTTCACAGTCTAATATCTTTGGTAATAGTATCATTGAAACAATGTATAACCAAATTGATTATATTAGGGATAAACAAATATTAAATGCTAAAGCAGTAATTAGTAAGATACCTTTAAAGGTGTCAGTTATATCAGTTATATTTTTTATACCATTAATATTATTATTAATTTTATCCCCAATAATTATAGAATTTTTAAGTTAGGAGGAAGAATATGAGTGGACATTCAAAGTGGGCAACAATCCATAGAAAAAAGGGTGAGTTGGATCAACAAAGAGGTAAAGTTTTTCAAAAAATAGCTAAGGAGATTTATGTAGCAGCAAGAGGAACTGATGGGGATCCTGAACATAATCCTAGTCTTCGTGCAGTACTTGAAAAAGCTAGAAGTAATAATATGCCAAAGGATAATATTCAAAAGGCCATTGATAAGGCAACGGGAGCTTTAGGCGGAGAAGATTATGAATCAGTAAGATATGAGGGATATGGACCTAGTGGTGTGGCTATTATGGTTGATTGTTTAACTGATAATAGAAACCGTACGGCATCTTTAGTTAGAAGTTCTTTTACTAAAAAGGGCGGTAACTTAGGTACTGATGGTTCTGTATCATATATGTTTGAACGTAAGGGTGTTATTGTTACTGATAAGTCGATAGATGAAGATACGGCTATGATGACATCTTTAGATAGTGGAGCATTAGATTTTGTAACCAATGATGACAGTTATGAAATTTATACCGATACCGAACATTTTATTCAAGTTAAAGAAGCTTTAGAAAAGGCTGGTATTAAAGAATTCATTACTAGTGAAATAACTTTTGTAGCATCAAATTTAATTGAACTTGATGATGAGGCTAAGGAAAAGGTTTTAGAACTGGTCGAAGTATTAGAAGATTTAGATGATGTTCAAGATGTATATCATAATTTAAGTATGTAAAAGATAGTCGAATCTATCTTTTTTATTTTTTTTCTTGCAGAAACCGATGGGGGGGGGGGTATAATGGTATATAGAATAAA
>CANQGH010000029.1 GCA_947601845.1 uncultured Bacilli bacterium
TCATATTATCGCCTCCCTTCATCTAGAAGTTTGGCAATCACCCAACTATTGAATGTTCCTAAAAACAATTTACTATAAGTTAACGATAATATCAATTAAATACCCACATTTTTACATTACCAATTTATACCATTTTAAAGCATTATGTATAAAAAATAATGCTTTTTCTATTATTCTATGTTAGAATAAGCTTGGAAGAAATGAGGGTGTATGAAAGTATTAGTAATAATTCCTGCTTATAATGAGGAAAAAAATATTATAAAGACAGTTGAAAGTTTAAAAACTGTTAAGTTGAAAAATCACACTTTAGATTATGTAGTAATTAATGATGGTTCTTGTGATAATACTAAAAAAGTATGTATAGAAAATAACTTCAATCTAATCGATTTGCCATTCAACTTAGGAATAGGTGGTGCAGTACAAACTGGTTATAAATATGCCTACTACAATAATTATGATATTGCTATTCAATTTGATGGTGATGGACAACATGATGCTTTTTATATTACTGCATTAATTGAAGAAATAGAAAATGGTAATGATATTGTTATTGGTTCTAGATTTATTAGTGACCTTAGTACTTTTAAATCAACTAGGATAAGAAGAGTAGGAATTAATTTCTTATCTTGGTTAATAAAGAAAGTTACTGGTAAAAAAATATATGATCCAACTAGTGGATTTAGAGCCGTAAATAAAAAAATAATTCACCTTTTTGCTGATAATTATCCTAGTGATTATCCAGAACCTGATACTATTGTAACCATTATAAAAAAAGATTTTAAAGTTAGTGAAATACCGGTTAAAATGCATGAACGTGCAAATGGACAAAGCTCTATTAGTTTAATGAAATCGGTTTATTATATGATAAAAGTAAGTTTGGCTATTATTATAGCATCATTATCTACTAAGAAAGGAAATGATTAATATGCCACTAGAATTAGTAATTATTTTGATTATATTTGCTTTAGGTTTTACTGTTTTTGCTTGGAGTTATGTTATTAAAAGAAGATTAGTTATTAAGTATGCTCTTCTTTGGTTATTGTTTTGTGTAGCAATGACCGTTGCTGTTTTAATTCCAGATGTGTTGAGAATAGTTTGTGATTATATAGGTATAGAAACCGTTTCTAATTTTATCTTTTTCTTAGGTTTTGGCTTACTTTTATTTATTACTTTTGGCTTAACATCAGTCATATCTATGCAAAAGGCTAAAATAACTGCTCTAGCTCAAGAAGTGGCTATCTTAAAGAATAAAGTAGGTAAGTAAGATGAATAAAATTAATGAATTACTAAAAAAATATCAAACTTTTATCACTTATTTATTTTCGGCAGGTATATCATTTACAATTGATATAGCGCTTTTTTCTATCTTTAGCGTATTATTTCGTACCTATATAGGTGATAGTGCCATCTTTGTTGCAACTGTTGTATCAAGAGTTATTTCTTCACTTATCAATTATTTCTTAAATCGCAATGCTGTTTTCAAAAACAATGATAATACTTTTGATTGGCAAACTTTAATTAAATATTATTCTTTAGTCATTATACAAATGTTGGTATCAGCTACGGCGGTATTAAATCTTTATAAGGCTATTCACATCAATGAAACAATAATTAAAATACCAGTTGAAATTATATTGTTCATGATTAATTATGTCGTTCAAAAACTATTTATTTTTAAAAAAGATAATAAAAAGTACTCTATACCTTTGAAATATCAGAATATAGTTGCTTTCATTTTAAGTATTATTACGACTTTTAGTCTTCTATTCCAAGTGACCGCTAAAGGTTTAAAATTTTATCGCCATAATACGATGATGGTAACCTATATTACTTTAACGATTCTTTTATTTATCTTTTACAAGAAGTATTTATATAAATTTCAAAGAAAGACAACCTATACCATTATTGCTATTATTTTTAGCCTATTAATGGTGTTTGGTTATAGTTATGATACGGTTCATAATGCTTCATTAGTTTTGGGAAACCCCGGATCAATACTATTTTCTATATTAAAGGTAGTAGGGTACTTTACTTTATTTAATACTGCTATTCTGTTATTTGATAATATCATTAATGAAAAAAAGTTAGATAATTATAAATTACCCAAAGTATGTTCATCATTTTCAAAACATCCCTTTTTATTTAGTTTTATTGTGATGTTAATATGCTATTTACCATATATCATTGCTTTTTATCCAGTAATAATTAATTATGATGCCGCTAATCAAATAAAAGAAGTAATGGGTATGCATACCAGATATATGGATAGTGTTATATTACTTAACCCTAATATGACTATTACTAATTTTAATCCTATTATTCATACCTTTCTAATAGGTGGTTTATTTAAATTTGGCTATATGCTTGGTAATGTAAACTTTGGAATGTTTTTGTATTCTATTGTTCAAGTTACTATTGTTATAAGTGTATTTGCTTATTCTATTTACTATTTAAATAAAATCAAAGTAAATAAACTATTAATTATGATTGTCTTAGGTATATATTCCTTAGTACCATTATTTCCATTGTATGCTATGACAGCTGTCAAAGATGTTATTTTTTCATCTTTAGTATTTCTTTATATAATTAAATTATATGACATTATCAAGAACGAGCAGGCAATAAAAGATTATATACTATTTGCTATTCTTATTCTATTAATTATATTATTCCGTAATAATGGTATATATACCATTATATTAACACTTCCAGTGTTAATATTTATTAAGAAGGATATATTAAAAGAAGTATTACTAATATTATTATTTACAATTGCTATGTACATAGGATATAACAAAGTACTATTACCATCCTTTGAAATAGCAAATACTAGTATTAGGGAAGTTTTATCAGTACCATTTCAACAAACAGCGCGCCTTGTGAAATATCGTGATAAGGACATTGATGAGGAAGATAAAATAATCATTGATAAAGTACTAGACTATAGTGATTTAGGAGAGCGATATGAGACTGATTTATCAGATCAAGTAAAGAATAAGTTTAATAAATATACAACTGATGAAGAGTTAAAAGATTACTTTGGTGTTTGGTTGAAATATCTATTAAAGTATCCAGTTATCTATATTGATGCTACTATCAATAATATATATGGTTACTTTTACCCTAATACTAGCAAATGGTATGTTTATACTGGATTAAATGAAAAATTACCTGAAGCAGGTTTTGATTATCATTTTAATGACTTAAGTGGTTTAAGATTAGTTTTATCTGGTTATGCTGAGAGTTTTCCTTATATTCCAGTAGTAGGTAGTATTGCTAATATTGGATTGTTAGTGTGGTTTCATATTTTATTAATAGGCATGTTAATAGTTAATAAACTAAAGAAATATATTATTATATTACTTCCATCCATTACCTTTATTTTAGTTTGTGTTGTAGGACCGGCTAATACTTATTTTAGATATGTATTACCATGCGTTTTTGCACTACCATTTATTATATGTGTTTTATATAATGAATTTAAATTATTAAAGAATAATAAATAAAGGCGTGATGTAAATGTTAAAAAAACAAGATTATGTCATAGAAAATATCCAGGCATTGAAAGATTTATTAATGTGTCCTATTTGTAATGCAACTTTATATTTGGATAATATGTCATTAAAATGTCCTAATAATCATTGCTTTGATATTTCTCGAAAAGGATGTTTAACTCTATTAAAAAATAATCAAAAAAGAACTGAGAAAGTTTATGACTTTCTTCTTTTTAATAATCGCATATCTTTTATAAATGGTCCTTTTTATGAAAAAATGCATAAGGTGATTGCCGATATTATTAATAAACAAAAGACTTCTAAGATAATTCTTGATATGGGATGTGGTGATGGGACTCATGACTATAAAATATTTAATTTATTAAATAATAAAGAATCATACTTAATTGGCATAGATTTAGCTAAAGATGGAATAGATTATTTTAGTAATTATGTCAGTAATCATTTTGTACCAATTGTAGCCGATTTGAATCATGTACCAATATTGGATAAAAAAGTAGATATCATCCTAAATATCTTATCTCCATCTAGTGAAAAAGAAATGACCCGACTTTTAAAAAGTGGGGGAATAATTATTAAAGTTACCCCTAAAAAAGATTATTTAAAGGAATTAAGAGAGGCTTTGAATATAAAGAATTATGAGAATGAGGAAATAATTGAACAAAATATTTATAACCATTATGATGTTAAAAATAAATTAGAAATCAATGAAGTATATGAATTAGATCATAATTATTTAGATAATTTATTAAAAATGACCCCATTATCTAAAAATAAAAATACTATTTTAAATATCAAAAGCATTACTATTGCTCTTAATATATATGTTCTTACTCCTAAATATTAATCAAAAATTTTTAAAATTACTTTATCTATGACAAATTCATGATATAATGATTATGTTAATATAGGAGAAGGATATGAAGAAGTTAAGTAAGAAAACCATAATAGTAGTTATAGCAATTATTTCTATTATAGTAATATCTTTAATAGGGACCGTTTTATACTTATCTTTATCTAAGGATGTCTTAGTCTTTAAATTAAATGGTAATGATAAGATGACATTAGAAGTTTATAGTGAATATGAAGAATTAGGAGTAACGGCTACTTTAAATGATGAAGACATATCAAGTGAAGTTACTATCGATAATAGTAATATTGATATTAATAAGTTAGGTACTTATCAAGTAACTTATATCCTAAAACATGATGAAGAAGAAATAAAATTAACTAGAGAAGTAGAAGTGGTTGATTCTACTAGTCCTACTATTACTTTAAATGGCGCTAGTGAAGTGACAGTAAAAAAAGGTACTACATATCAAGAATTAGGGTGCAGTGCTGTCGATAATTATGATGAAAAAGTTAAAGATAAAATTCAAATTATCAATAATGTCAATACTAGTCTTCCAGGATTATATGAAGTAAAATATGTAGTTAGTGATGAAAGCGGTAATACTGCAACTTTAGTAAGGACAGTAGTTGTAGTAGAAAATAATACCCAAAATACTAATATTAAAGATATTGTTTTAGATTCAATGGAATCTAATGAAATAAAAAGTATGAAATTTACTAATGATGGTATTTATGTTGATGGTTATATTAAAGATAATAATGGAACTTTTAAAGTAATTCTTTGTGATGATAAGGAAAAATGTACTATTTATGGAATGACTAAAATGGGAGACTATAACTTTTTTGGCAATATTAAATTAACCGGATTAAATAATGGAAGTTATACCGTTTATGTAGAATCCAATAATAAAGAAAAAGCTATCAACAAACAAGAGATGCAACATCGCATAGTAAGGGCTAAAGTAGGGGATAAGTTAGTAAGTTTTAGTTATGATAATAATAATATCAAATTAAAAATAGAAGATTTTGCTTATCAGTATGATATTGTTATTGACCCAGGTCATGGTGGAAGTGATCCAGGAGCCTTAAACCAATATATCGATGAGAAAAATATTAATTTAATTCAATCTAAATATGAGAAACAAAGATATGAAGAACATGGCTTAAAAGTATTATTGTTAAGAGAGGATTTGACTTATGGTACGGTTATGGGTGACTCTTCGTGGCCAGCAGTAAGGCGTAAGGCATATGCCATAGGTTATTATGGAGCAGTATCAAGATTTTCTTACAGTAATCACCATAATAGTAGTGATGATAAATCATTAATGGGATGGGAAATCATTGTCCCTGCTAACTCTGATATTAGTTACTTAAGTCATATCTATCAAATAAGAGATGCTTGGTCTAACCTTTACCCAACAACTGAGAACCATGTGCGTCTATATACAAGAAACTATAACACCAGTGTTATTTTCACTAAAGAAAATGAAGAAAAATATAGTTTTACTGATTATTATGCGGTCATTAGATTACCTCAAGAATTATATAATGTTAATCATGTTTTATTCGAAGGGGCATACTTAAGTAATTTAAGCGATTATGATTGGTATTATAATAAAGATAATTGGAAAAAGTTAAGTGAAGAGAAGATTAAGGCCTATGTTACAGCCTTAGGAATCGATTATAAAGAGCCAGAATAAAGGCATAAAAAAGGCAAGAATATATATATGTATATATACACTTGTCTTTTTAAAATACTATTTATTATCATTACTAGTTAAATTAATTCCATCAATACAATTTTCATAAATCCATTGTTTTAATTCAGAATTGTTTCCAGATTCATAGAAACTAATTAGTTTTTCGTAAAAAGTTGGTTGTAGTGCTTGGGCAATAGTTATAATACCGCAACCATTATCAATCATTATCTTATTAGCAAATAACATGGCTACGCGTTTATTACCATCTATGAACATTTGTCTTCTCATAATCCATAGCATTATTTCTATAGCTATTTCTGTTTTAGTTTTGGGTAAAGAGGGGTGTAGTAGACTTTCTAATTCTTCCTTTATTTGACTTTCAATAGGAAATGGTGGTTTCCATGAAGTACCTCCTATGCTAACAGGAGTTGTTCGCACTTTGCCTAAATTTTGATCTAAAACTAATTTATCACAGGTTAATTTATGAATTTGACATAATGCTTTATAATCATATTCTATTCCCTCATTTTCTAATATAAATTGCCATGCATATTTTAAATTATTGATAGCAATAATATTATCAACGGTTAGTCCATTTACAATTCCACCATCATATATAGCCTGTGTTTCTGGATAAGTAATGCTAATACCCTCTAAATTTGCACTTTTCCATATGTAATCTACAATATTTCTCTTGGCAATAAAGACATTTTGTTCCCTAGTCAAATTAAATTTATTTTCCATAATGCCCTCCTTTTGCAACATTCCCTTTGAAATCATTTTAATTACTTTATATTATATCATATATTGATTTATTTTGTTATTATTTATATAATGAAATCATAAAATACTTTAATTTGAAAGGAAGAAAATATGAAAAAATGCACCTTAATATATAATCCTAATAGTGGGGGAGGTAAAAAACTAAAATCTTCTTTCTTGAGCGAAGCTGTTGATGTACTTATGGATTATGGATATGAGCCAGAGGTAATCTTTTCAAAACATAGAGGTCATATTATTGATATTGTTTCCCATTTAGATAAAGTAGATCTTGTTATTACTTTAGGAGGAGATGGTACCTTTAACGAGGCTATGAGAGGTAACTTTGCTAGAAGTCATCGTCTTCTTTTAGCGCATATTCCCATAGGTACTACTAACGATATAGGAGCTATGTTCGGTTATGGTAAAGATATAATTAGCAATTTGAAATTACTATTAGAAGGGGAAGTAAAAAAAATTGATATCTGTTTAGTTAATAATAAACCGTTTGTTTATGTAGCGGGATTCGGTAAGTTTATGAATGTTCCTTATGAGACTAGTCACGAATTAAAAGAAAAATTAGGTTATCTAGCTTATTTAATAGAAGGTGTAAAAGAATTTTGTAATCAAACTAAGTTATATGAATTGACTTATACAATTGATGGTGAAAAGTATTATGGATTATATTCGTTTTTAATTATTTCTAACGCTAATAGAATAGCAGGTATTAATAATTTTTATAATGATGTTAAGTTAGATGATGGTAAATTTGAAGTATTATTTTGTAATTTAACTAGGAAGAAAGATATTTTAAAAACCTTGTATTATTTAAGAACTAATGATATTACTAAAGTTCCTGGTATTTATTTTCATAGAGCGAATAATTTAAAAATAAAATTTCATAAAAAAGTGTCTTCTTGGTGCATTGATGGAGAAGAATTAGAAGATGATACTAAGGAATATCAAATAACGATGGAAAAAGGCGTAGAGATAATGATGCCTAGTAAAAATGTAGATATATTATTTGAAAAAAAATAAAACCTTTTGCAGGTTTTATTTTTTTTATTCTTCTTCTTGGTTATTATCTTCTTCTATATAACCATTTTGTTTTAGTTTTCTAATGATTTCTTTTTTAGTAACTTCTCCAGTCATTCTGTTCATAGTTGTATTTTCAATACCATCAGTTATAAATATAACAGTAGGTGTACCTAATGAACCAAAAGTATCAATAAAATTATTATAATCTGCCTCGCTAAGTTTAGTAAAGTTTATATAAAAACCTTCGACCTCATACTCTTTCAAAACAGCTTTAAACCTAGGCTCGAAAACGGAACAATGGGGGCAACCATTTTGCACTATAGCAAACATGAAAGTATCACCATTATCTAGTTTTTCTTGTAATTGTTTGAAAGTCAACTCTTTATAATAAGGATTTTTTTCTTCACATCCTGTAACTAGTAATGCTATAGCAACAATCATTATTAAACTCAATATTTTTTTCATATTAACACCTCATTTAATATCTTAGCATAAATACTTCTTCAACTCAATAAAATGATTGCAATTTTATCTATACTATAGTATACTTTAAATAGTATTATAGTAGGAAGGGAACACTATGAACAAAAAAATTGTCTTTAAATTATTGATTGGATTTTTATGCTTTTTTATAGTTACAAAAGTTGATGCTGCGACTTGTTCAACTAATGAATTAAATACTTTAAAACAATTAGCCACTAACATTAATTTTAGTTATGATTTATATAGTGAGGAAGAAACTCCAGATCACCGCTATTATTTTAATATAAAAGTAACCAATTTTACCGATAAGTTTTACATTAAAGACTCTAATGGTTTTGAATTTCAATATGTAAGTGGATTAAATCAAAACGGTGAAAGAATTTTACGACAGGTGATGGAAAATACTAAGATGAAGTTTACTATTTATACATCGATAAGTACTTCTTGCCCTGACACACAGATACTGACTAAAGAGGTTGAGACACCATATTTTAACCATTATTCTTTGAGAGAGGAATGCATAGGAATAGAGGGTTTTTCTTTATGCCAACGTTATTATGGTGGTTATATTCCTTCGGACGAGTATTTTTTAGAACAGATAAATCTTTATAAAAATGGTGGCGCAGGGAACAATGAAGGCAAAGGAATAATAGGTATAGTAACAGACTTTATTATGGAGCATTTAATTATTGCAATACCGATAGCTATTGTGGTATTAATTGCGGTAGTAATAGTAATTGTAAAAGTTGTAATAAATAGAAAGAAAATAAAGATAAAGATATAGGGAGGTAGAGGTATGAAAAAAAAGAAATTAATTTTAACAATTTGCTTGACTGTCATAGTTATTCTATCCTCTTTAACTTTGGTATATGCTACAAATGATGGAAATTCTGGCGGAGGTCAAGGCGCCACTTATCATAACTGTACAGGAGAGTGTAACTATATTATAAGATGGTCTTCATTTGACATTAGATTATCATTATATAAGTATGATGGAAAGAATTTGTTATATTATGGCTCAGTTGATTATTGCACTGGTGATAGCCGTTCAGGAAACCAAAAACCTGGCTGCTTTAATGGAGAAAAAGCCATTCAATCAACTAATCGTGGAGGCAAAGTTAATTATATTACAAACTTGGGATATTATTATGACGCAAACCGCCATAATTCAAGGATCCCTTGGAATAAAAATGAAACTACAATAGTTCAAAATATGAATCACAAATTTGCAGATTTTAGTTCATCTTCGGGTAGTTGGCAAGCATTAGAGAATGATATAAAAAAGTATTTCTTTGATATAGATGGTGAGATTTTTGATGGAGTACATACAATTGATTATGCTTTAAATAAGTTAAAGCAGGAATTTGGAGTTGGTGCCAACTTATTGAGTAAAAGCGATTTGGCTCAAGTATACTTGACAGTAGAACCTGTAACTAGAGTACGGGCCGGTTCGGACTATTATTATGGTACAGCATATGAATTGGCAAACTACTTTGAAGCAGATGAAGAAAATAATTATGCCCCATTTGTTCTTCATCCTGCGGGTGACCCCGGTAATGGTATTGACCGCGTTATTTATAGAACTTTAGCTAGGTCTATTATGGCAAACTATATTCTTGGAAGTGACAAGTATGGTTTTGTTGGCACTTCTTCAAATAGTTTGGTAAAGTTAGTTGACCCAAATAAAAATGATTTGGAAGACTCACTTTCTAATAGTGCAAGCAAGAAACAAGCCAATGTAAAAAGAATAAAAAGCAATGAGGGTTGGGGTATTAATGTTTTCTGGTTAGGAAATTATATTAGTACTGACAATATAGAACCATCATGCACTATAAGTTCTTCGGGTAATACGTATACTTTAAATTTACAAAATACGGCAGGACTTACATATGATTATGGTATTAATGGATATACTAATGGCACTGCTTCTTCAACATTAAGCAACTTTGAGTTCAATAAGAAACTTTCATATAATGCTAAGTCTGATGATGTTAAAATTGTTGGCGCTATACGATGGGGCGATGGAGAAACAAAAACGTGTGAAGTTCAAAGGGAAGTTCCTACTTGTCAATCAACTTGTTCAGGTAAAACAGGTGATGATTTATTAGCGTGTGCTGAGTCATTTTGTCAAGCTAATAGTACCAATACCACCGAAAAAACTAACTGTATGATAGCGTGCCCTACAACTCCTCCTCCAGGATGGAATCCTAGTTTTAGCGCTTGTTCATCTTCTTCTAGTACAAACGGGAAGGATACAGTTTGTGATGGTACTACAAGCGGCAGTAAAAAAACATGTGTGCCTGCATCGACTGATACTTACTTTAAAAGAGAATGCGAAGAGCAAAGTACAATTACTTATGGAAATAGTCTACCGACAACATTACTTCCAGGTACGGGATTTAGCTATACTCCAACATTATCTGGTAGTAAAACTTGCACAATGACTTTTGAAGTTGAGAAGTGGGAATGGGATTACGCTAGAAGCTATACTCAAAGTGAAAGAAATAAATTACTTGATAAACTAAATACTTATAATAACACGACTGCTAATTCTAAGTGGGCAAAAGATGACAAAGATTGGTATACTTATCATTCTGAAGATGCGGATATTAAAATTGAAATAGAAACTGATAAAGAAGGTAATACGGTTACTAAGACATTGGTTGTTAATGATACCATTAATGATAAGGGGATATCCGTATCAAGCGGTGGTAGTAGAAGAGTTACTAAATTTGAAAATGATACCCAAAATACAATAATAATACCAAGTGTTATACGAACTACTTCTTCAAACAAAACCATATATCGCTTACCAGCTGTTTGTATCGCTGGAGCAACTTCTGGAGAGATATATTCACCAGATCAAGATGGTAACTGTAAAAAGGAAAATGATGGACCTTATAATGATTACTTTACAGACATGATGCTAAGTAGTGGAACTTATAATACTAAAGTTACAGTTAATAAGAGTAGTAGCAATTTAAATGCTAATGATTTCTCTAATACTTGTCATTATAATGTAGATGATGATCCTAAAACTCCATATTGTACTATTAGCAAACTAGATGATGGTAGTTATAAATTAAATATTTTTAACAGTGTGGAGGGATTAACTTATGGCATCTCTGATAAAGAAAATACAATTAACAATTCTTTGATATTTAAACCTACATCAGCAACTACTAAAATTTATGGAACTTTAAAGAAAGGTGATACCATAATAGATACTTGCCCAGCTGAACTTAATCCACCAGATAATCCAGGTGATAAGACTACTTGTTCAACTCTATATAAACCAACACAATATAGTGAAATAAAAACATATTGTAATGCTAATTGGTATAATGATACAGCTAATTATTTGAGCGCTAAGGATTGTTATAACAAGTGTTCTAATGGTGATGAAGTAAAAAATCCTACTTGTAAAGTTAATACGGAATTTGTTTGCGATGAGAAGGAAAAGGTAGAAAACTATTGTAAGAGTAACTATGCTAAAGATGGTTATAAGAGTGAATGGAGTTGCATTAATGATTGCTATTGTCCTATTACGATACCTGATACTGAAATATGTGAAGATTGTGATCCACCAATTCCACCTGATCCTGGTGATAATGATGATTGCCTAGGAATTACATGCGATTATATTTATAGACCAATATCATTACGCGACCCATTCCCTAAGAATAGAATGCCTGGTTATAACTGGATTGGTAAGGAAGTATATATTACCGATGATTTATTAAATCCAGCTTTAAATTCTGCTGCTAATCCGGAATATGTAATAGAATTAACACCTAATAGAATTAAAAGTATTAAGGCTGATACCAAACGATATAATATGGGAAAAGGTAAAAATGCTTACATTGATTATGTGTACAAAAATGAATACAATCAAGATGGAAAATATGAAAGTAAGTTTATTCATGTAAATGATCCAAATAGTGGTGGCTTTTATTCTTACTTTACTATTATTGAAGGAAATGGGGTGTAATATATGCAGTCATCAATTTGGGGGTTTTTGTTTTTGATATTAGGTATTCTTGGTATTATATTAATCAATTTATTTGGTAATATTACAGTAGATAATGAAGACATGTACTATATACTAAAAGAAGTGACCGAAGCAGCTATGATAGATGCCATTGATTATCAAGCTTATCGTGTAGGAGTAGGTTATGATGGAGTAACCGAAGATACTGATCCTGATTCTATGCACTGTATCGCTGGTGTTCCAGGTACTATTCGAATCGTTGAAGAAAAATTTATAGAAAGTTTTACTAGAAGATTTGTAGAGTCAGCAAGAGGAAATACCTCTTATAAAATCAGCTTTGATGATATTGATGAATGCCCTCCTAAAGCTACAATAACTCTTACAGCAAGAGAATCATATAGTTTATTAGGAAGAATTCTTAAAAATGGAAAACGTATAAATTACGAAACTGATTCGGCAGAAATAATAAATACATTGAGCGCCATATTAGAATATAGACCAGAGGATAGTAATAAAAAATAATATAAGGAGAGATGTTTATGAAAAATTTAACTTTAAAATTAAAAATGTTTTTGAAGAACAAAAATACCGTTACTTTATTATGTGGACTATTAATTGTAGCAGTTATTTATATTGGTTATAATTGGCGTGTAAGCGAAGCAGTTAAACCAGTGAGAGTACCTTATGCCCTAGATACAATTGATCCTAGGACAGAAATAACATCTGATATGATTGGATATAGGGAAATAGCTAAGAGTGCTGTTACTAGCGAGATTATTACCGACTCTAATAAGTTATTAGGGTACTATGTAAATGCTAATACCGTTATTCCTAAGGGTAGTATGTTTTATAAGCAAACGATAGTGCAAAAAGAAGCGTTACCTGATGCAGCACTATATGATATGCCTATAGATGAAACCCTATATTATTTAGGGGTAAATATAACTACTTCATATAGCAATTCTATTTTACCTGGAAATTATATTGATATATATATGCAAACCATTACTACTGATGCTGATGGTAATAGTAAAGTTATGGTAGGTAAACTTGTAAGTAATGTCTTAGTACGTGCGGTTAAAACTTCTAATGGATTAAATGTATTTGAGAGCAGTGATGAAGCAAGAATCCCAGCTACTATTATTTTCTCTGTAAAAGAAGATATTCATTTATTATTAAGAAAAGCTGCTACTATTGGTAACTTAAGTAATGAATATAGAATTGATATTATACCAGTTCCAAACACTACTGGATTTAATGGAACAACTGAAGGGGTAGTAACATCAGTTAGTAGTGAGTATTTGCGAAATTTCATTGAAGAAAAGAGTATTTATATTCCAGAAGAAGATCTTATTGAAAATGTAGATCCAAATAATCAAAATAATGAAGAATAATTAAAGAATAAGAGGTGAGTTTTATGAATGAAGGGATGAATTTACAAGGTATTAATTACAATATTTCTAATGGGGACATTCCTTTACAACAAACACAAAATAGTACTGTACAACAAACTATACCACAGCAAAATACTAATCAGATAGCTAGTGTTTCCGAACCTAGTGCGGTCATAAATACTGCACCAATTAATGAAGTGACATCTAATGGTGAACCAATACCTTTAAATCAATTAGACCAGCAAGAAAAAACTGATACTGAACAAGAAGAGGCATCACCAAATATCAAAGAAGCAGCTAATGAAAATTATTTACATAATGATAATTTATTTTCTAATATTGATTTTGGACCATTACAAAAATATTTAGATGATGATAATATTACTGATATTTCTTACAGTAATGGTGGACAAGTTTGGTTAAAAACATTAGATAAAGGAGTTTTTAGAACAGATGAAGTAGCGATTAATGATGCTTTAATGGAGAAAATTGCTTTCCAATGTTCTAACGTTATGGGAAAAACGTTTAATATGGCTCATCCTTTCTTGGATAGTGAATCAGCCGAACTAAGAATGAACTTTGTTCATGACTCTATTGCCAGAAACGGTATTGCGGCAGTATTTCGTAAAACACCTGCTAAAATTAGATTAGAGAAAGAAAAACTTTTAGCTGAAAAATATGTTAGCTTAAACATTCATGATTTTCTAATAAGAGCGGTAGAAGGTCATTGTAATATTATAGTCAGTGGTGAAACAGGTAGTGGTAAAACGGAATTAGTTAAATACTTAGCTGCGCATACCAAAGAAAATGAAAAAATTATTACAATTGAGGATACCTTGGAGTTGCACTTAGATAGAATATTTCCACATCGTGATATAGTAGCAATGAAAACTAATAATATTGCATCATATAGTGATGTTTTGGTTACTTGTATGCGACAAAATCCTAAATGGATTTTACTATCCGAGGTACGTAGTGCTGAAGCAGTTACTGCTGTGCGTAACTCAATATCATCTGGTCACAATATCTTATCAACAATTCATGCGGATAAAGCCGAGAGTATTCCTCATCGTATGTATAGCTTGTTGGAGACTAATATTGATGTTGACCAATTCTTAAAAACAATATATCGATATGTTCAATTAGGTGTCAACGTAAGAGGACGTTATGATATAAATGAAAAAAGATTTAAAAGAGAAATCGCTGAAGTAACTGAGTTCTATGTAGATGAAAACAATGAAGCTAAACATAATACTATTTATAGAAAAACAGTTCGTGGTCAAGAAACATATAATATGCCTTCTAAATACTTAAAAGAATATCTAGAAGGGCAGGGAGTATTAATTGATGATCTTTTTACTAGTTCTACTGCTTTCAGCAATACTCCTAATTCTAATAATGCTGATAATGATCTAGAAGAATTATTATAAAAGAAGGTTGGTGATGATATATGGAGATAGTAATTATTGCTTTTCTAGTTTTATTCATAATATTATATCGAGCAAAAAAAGGAGAGACCTTATATAATTTTGTTGTAAAACAAGGTGGTAATCTTTATAACAAATATGCTCCTTATTCTTTTAAAATGGTTCGTGAAAAAGTAAAAGAATTAGGTCAAGAATATACAAAAAAGCAATATCTTATTCAACTAGCTACTTTTGCTGGTGGTGGTTTTTTAATATCATATTTGTATTTTTATAATCCAATTGTATCAATTATATACACCATCATCGTAGTAGCGCTAATTCCATATCTTACTTATTTACGATGTAAAAGAATTTACAGTGAATTTATTTTTGAACAAATACAAGTATATGTAACTAATACAATCATGGAATTTCAAACTACACAAAGTTTTGTTAAGGCTTTGGAAGGAGTATATGCTTCAGGAGTTTTACAAGATCCAGTATTATCGGATGTTAAGACTATGATTGATTTAGCTTATCAAAATGGTGATATAAATGAGTCAATCGAATATATGAATAACAAATATAGTTTTTATATGACAAAAAATATGCATCAGTTATTTTTACAAATAACGAAAGAAGGTTCCCGCGATACCACAGAAGTCTTAGAAAATATGTTACAAGATATAGACATGTTAGTTGAAGGTGTATATCGTGATAGAGTTGATAGACAAAACTTTCATAGACAATTTATTCAATACGGATTAATGCTTTATCTTTTAATAATGTTAATTCAGTACTTATTAGGTGTAGATACATATTTACAATTATTAAAAGATCCATTTGTTGTCGTATGTTTACATGGAATAGTTATATTTAATAGTTATTTTCTTTTATCAGGAGAAAAATATTATAACGAGAATGTAGGTGCTGAATAATGGAAATATTAATTATAGCAATACTGATATTATTTGTTTTAGTTTATACTAAAAAAGTAGATACGCAAACATTTATTGCGGAAAACGATATATATTTAAAAGGATTAAAGGAAAAAGATTATGACTTTTATGTTAGTGCGAAATATGGAGATAAGGCTGATCCTAATAAGTTATTTATGATTCGTATTAGAAATTCTATTTTTATAATGATTGCTGTACTTATTCTATTTATATCTAATTTGAATTTTATTAACTTTATTGCTATTATGATAGTTGCATACTTTTCTTTTAAATTTCCTTATATGTCACTAAGAAGTTATTATAAAAAATATGTTCATGAAATAGATCAAATGTTACCATATTATTTAAAAGGATTAGAAATTCTTTGTCAAAATTATACCGTACCAGTCGCTATTTCAAGATCTATTGATGATGCTCCTGATATCTTTAAGCCAGGACTTCGCGACATGATTGCAAGAATTGATGCTGGCGACTCTTCAATACAACCTTATATGGATTTTGCTATTAGATATCCAGTAAGAGATTCAATGCGTATGATGCGACTTTTATATCGTCTTAGTTTAGGAGCCCAAGAGAATAAATATCAACAATTATTAATGTTTTCTAGATCAGTATCAAATTTACAAAATAAAGCAAGAGAGGTTAAATATAAAAATAGATTATCTAGTATGGAAAAACGTACGATGATTATGTTAGTAGTAACTGGTGGTGGCACTATGTTGATACTTTTATTGTCAATGATGCAGCTTTTTGGTGTCTAACTATTGATATAAATGAAAAAAATGGTTATAATTATAAATATAGTAGAAAGGAGTGGTTTTGAATGAAAGAAGCAACAGGAGAATTAAATATGACAATCGTTGTCGTTGTGGCAGTAGCAGCAATTTTAGCATTTGTTACTTTCTTTGTACCTAAAGTTATAAACCAAATTAATGATAAATGGGGAAATGCCGCAGAGAATGATATAGTAAATCCTGAAGACTGGGAAAAATAAGAGGTTACTTGGGTGTGTGAGAGGTGATAAATAGTGAGAGAATCTATTGGTGGCATATTTTTATTAAAAATAGTACTAATATTTTTAGCAGTTTATGTTGGATTTATGGCTATTGTCATCAATTATGGTAAATACTATCGCTATAAAAATGCAATCATTAATAAGATTGAACAAAATGAGGGTTATAGTACATGCGAAGATATTAGAAACATGGTATTAAGTATAGGATATAATCCTCAAGATAGATACGAAATATCATCAAAGATTAATAGTAGAGGAATAATATATAAAGTTAAAGTGTATATCACTTTTTCACTTCCCCTAGTAAGAACCAAAGTAGAGATTCCTATTAGTGGCGAAACTAGAATTATTGAAATTGGTTATAAAGATTTAGAAGATATAACCTGTACACAAAGTGATTACTAAAAAGGGGAAAAGAATATGAATGTTTTAATAACTAATAGACAAGAATCCGTTTTAGCAGGATTAGAAATTGAGATTATTAAGACTTTACGTGGTGAATATGATGTCGAGGAAATAATTGGCCAGTTTGCTAATTTCTTTTTTGGAAGAATGATTTTAGATGTAACAGCCATAAAGAATTATAAAGACATTATTAATTATCAGAAATTATCAATTGGACTTCCTGTTGATAAGATTATCTTAATGTTACCTAGTGAACCTGAATTTGATAATCCTAATTTTATATCACAATTGATTTCAATGGGATTTTATAATTTTGGTAAAACATTAAGTGAAATATCATATTTAGTTAATAATCCAAATACATATAAAGATGTTGCACATCTTCATCAATTATCCCCAATAGTGAATAATGTTAATAGTGGTGTAGTAGTTGGTAATGTACAAGCTCCAACCCAAGCTGTAGCTAATGGACCAATTCAATCAGTACCGGTTAGTAAGATTATTGGATTAAAAAATGTTACAAATGGTGCTGGAGCAACTACACTTGCTTATTTAATGAAAAGAGAGTTGGAAACAATTCATGGGCGAAGTGCTTTAGCAATAGAAGTTAACAAAAGGGAGTTCATGTATTTCAATGATCCTTCATTAATGTCAGTAAATAAGCAAGATTTAATGCAAGAATTATTAAAGTCAAGAAGTTACAATGTGGTAATAATTGATTTAAATGATTGTGACCCTAGTGTTTGTGATGAGGTTATTTATTTAATAGAACCATCTATTCTAAAGTTAAATAAATTAATGAAACTAGACAATAATGCTTTTGATAAATTAAAAGGAACTAAAGTAGTTTTAAATAAAACATTAGTGTCTGGAGGAAATATTGATACTTTTGAATATGAAACAGGGTTAAAGGTATTTGATGTTATCAAACCTTTAGATGATAGATCAAGTAAACCAATGTTGACAGATTTCTTAGTAAAATTAGGCTTAATTACTAAATAAATATGTAAATAATTGTTAACTAAAACGAAAAAAGTTGACAATACAAATAGAATAAAGTATTATTTAATTAGGAAGAAGGAGGAAGTATTATGTTATTTATGGATGTAACTGCTTGTGGAGATTTGGGTCCAGTTGTATCTTTTTTAAAAGGTGTTTTAACAATTATACAATGGGCTATTCCAATTTTATTAATTATTATGGGATCTATTGATTTAGGAAAAGCTGTTTTATCAAGCGATGATAAAGAGATTAAAGGAGCTACTAGTAAGTTAGTTAAGAGAGCCATTGCCGCTGTTGCAGTGTTCTTTGTTCCGCTAATTGTTAATTTACTAATAAGTATGGTAGCTGATTCTTCTAAAAGCGATAACAACAATACAATGCAGAAAGAATTTAACTTTTGGCAATGCTGGAGTGGTAAAGGTTCAACAGTTTCTGAAGGTGCATAATTTCAGTATTAAAAAAGACAAATATACAAAATGTATTTGTTTTTTTTTATGTTCTTTGTTATAATTTTTATTGAAGGTGAGTTTATGAAAGATAATAAAAAGATGATTGTGATTTTAGCATCAGCTGTTGGTGTGATTTTATTAATAATTATTGTACTAATGTTAATAGCTGGATCTGGTAATAAGAGTTTAAGTTATAGCCAAATTGAAGAACGAGTAGTGTCAGCTGGTAAAAATTATTTTGCAGATCATAAAGATGAATTGCCAGAAGTTGGTACTAAGACAATTAGCGCTAATAAATTAACTGATGAAGGATATTTAATCGATATTTCTAAGCGCGTTAAAGGTGATGCTACTTGCGATGGAACTTTGTATGTTACTAAAACGGCTAATGATTATTCATATCGTGCTACTTTAGATTGTGGTAGTGATTATTCAACTAAAACATTAAAAAGTGTAGTAATGAATAATAGCGTTGTAACTTCTGGCAACGGATTGTATCAAGAAACACAGGTTAATCCTAATAATATTAATGAGACACAGACGGTTTATTTGTTTAAAGGCGATAATGTTAATAACTATGTAAAAGTAGGAGATTATTTGTGGCAGATTGTAAAGGTTTTTGAAGATGGTACGATGGAAGTGCTAGGTGATCCACAATTATTAATATCCACATGGGACAATAGGTATAATATTAATACGGATTTGTATGATGGAATAAATAATTATAATGTTAGTAGGATACATGATTTCATTGTTTCAGATGTAGTTAATGACAAAGATGGTTTTTTGAAAATAAAAAGTCTTATTACCACACATTCAGCTTGTGTTGGTAAGCGCAGTTTAGATATTGATATTAATGATGGTAGTATTGAATGCTCTGAAATTTTAGAAAATCAATATTTTAGTTTATTGCCCGTATATGATTTTATGAATGCCAGTCTAGATAATAATTGTAATAAAGCTTTAGATGATTCATGCTATAATTATAATTATCTTACTGAATATTCTAGCAGCTGGTGGACTATAACTGGAGTTGCCGATGAAACTGATAAAGTATATTATGTTAGTAATATTTTAGATATTGGTGCTGCTAATCGTAGTAGAAGCGGTAGATTAATGGCTTATTTTGATGCTAGCGTAACATATGTATCTGGTAGTGGAACTTATGATGATCCTTATATAGTAAAATAAATGAAAGAGACAAGTTAGTTAACTTGTTCTTTTTTTTCAAATTATTTTATATAATTAAATACACTTTTTTGACTAAAATTGACTTTTTCAAAGTGAAATATATAAAAAATGTTTTGTTATTACTTTTTTTGTGCTATAACCCGACTTCCGTAGATAATTAGGTATAAAAAGCACTGCAAACCTTTATTGTAAAAGGAAAAGCAGTGTTTTA
>CANQGH010000030.1 GCA_947601845.1 uncultured Bacilli bacterium
ATAATTTTCTTTTGTTTTCAGGTATAATAATATTTAAAAAGATAGATTTTTTATCTACCTCTTGACTGAACTGTAACTCTTATTGGCGTTTAATTTTTTAAACCGTAGTATTTTTTAGAGAAATGTGATATAATCATATTAGGCACTAGGGAAAATACCTAATTGAAACAATAGATGTATTAAAGTTCAAATTAAAAGAACTTCACATATTTATCCAATTAAAAAATATTGGAACTTAATCCCGTATTTTTGTTGTGACTAAATATGTCTAGTTCTTTTTTCGTGTTCTAAAAAAGGCTAGTTAAGAAAGGAGAAAAAATAGAACGCTTACTTAGATAATCTTATATCAAAAAGAGAGAACAGATATAGAAAATTTTATTAATTTAGTTATACCAACTAGTTTATTAGGAGATAATAGATTAACATTTTTTGAAAGATTGTTATTAATTGAAATAATGTCATTAAGCAAGAAAGAAGGTTATTGTTGGGCTACTAATGAATATTTTAAAAATTTATTTGGTGTTAGTAAGCAAACAATATCTAAAAGTATAAGTAGTTTATCAAAGTATGATTATATTGTTTTAAAATACGATAGGAAAGAAAAGAATAATTCTAAAAGAGTTATTAAGTTATCAGAAGTATTAAAGAATCAGATATCAGGTATTAAAAATAATCTTAATACTAGTATTCAAAAAGACTTTAATCAATATAATAAAAATAATATTAAAAGAAATAATATAGGGCCTATTATTTCAAAAGATGTTGATGGAGTAGAATTATGGAATGGTAAAAGAATTGAGTCTGAACCAATGAGTGAAGATGAACAAAAGTACTTAGAGAATTTGTTAAGTTGTTTTAGAACAGGAGATGAATAAATAATTGAATAACAAAGTCATAAAATTAAATGAGGTGACTTATGTTTAAAATAACAGAAACTTTTAAAAAGGATTCTCCTAATATAATAGAACTCATAACTAACTATATAAAAAGTGTGATTAATAATGAGTAGAATAATGGCGTTATATTGTATTTTTATGGTACAATATAGTTGGCTTTAATTTGTTATACAAAAAAGAAAGGAGTAGAAAAACTTGTATAACACTTTAAAAAATACGCCAGAGTTTTACAAAGCAGGAATATATATAAGATTATCTGAAGCTGATGAAGGAAAAACTTACGAATCAGATAGTGAGAGTGTCCTTAATCAAAGAAATATGCTAATGAATTTTGTAAAAGAAAAAGGATTTATCTTTGTAGGAGAATATGTTGATGATGGTTATTCTGGAACTAATTTTGAACGACCAGGATTTTCAAAAATGATTGAAGATATAAAAGAAAAGCGTATTAACTTAGTTATTGTAAAAGATTTATCTAGACTTGGTAGAGATCATATTATGACAGGTTATTATGTTGAAAATTTCTTCCCTGAAAATGGAATAAGATTTATTTCTATGCAAGAAGGTTATGATAATGCAGTAAATCAAGCTAGTAATGATTCTTCAACTTTTATATTTGCTTGTAATGATTATTACAGTAAACAAAACTCTATAAAAATTCGTAATGTCTTAAATGATAAAAGAAGAAATGGTAAGTTTATTGGTAGTGCCCCAAGCTATGGATATTTAAGAGATCCGGATGATAAGGGACACTTAATACCTGATCCAGAATATGCACCAGTTGTTAAAAAAATATTTGATATGGCATACGAAGGTGTAGGGTTATCTGCCATAACAACTTATCTAAACGAAAGTAAAATTAAAACTCCAAGTAGTCTTAAAAGAAAAAATCCTCATGCCAAAAACAAATACAATCCTATATGGACTATATCATCTGTTAAAAAGATTTTAAAAAATCAAATGTATGTTGGTGATATGGTGCAAAGTGTTCAAACGAAGGTATCTTATAAATCAAAAAAGAAAAAGACACTTCCAAAAGGTAATTGGGATATTGTTAAAAATACACATGAACCAATAATAGATAGAGTCATATTTGAACATGTTCAAGATAATGTTAAAAGAACAAATTATACATCAAATACCAAGAGAGAAAAAAGACTATTTGAAAACTTATTATATTGTAAAGAATGTGGCAATATGCTTACAATTACTTATAAAAAGAAACAAGACTATTGGACAATTAATTGTAATAGATATTCAAGAGATCCAAAAAGAAGAATGTGTGAACCACATTTTATACCTTATGATAAGTTAGAGAAGGCTTTATTAGATACAATTAGAAAGACTTGTAAACGATATTTAAAAGCTATTAATGTATCTGATATTGCAAGTGAAATTAATAATAAGAAAAAGAATAATTTTAAGACACAAGAAAAAATAAAAGAGTTAGAATCTAAAGAAAAAGAATATCTTAATAAATTAGATACACTTTATGAAGATAAATTTAAAGGTTTAATATCAGAAGAAATGTATAAAAGAATTGCCAATGATACAGAAGTTTTACTAACTAAATTAAGAAAAGAAATAAATAAGTTGAAGGATGGTAACAAGGTTATAAAAAACAAAACTAATGATTTAAAACAATATGAAGAAAAAATTAAATCTTTAATTAATATTGAAAATCCTACAAGAGAACTAATGCAAACTATCATTGATAAAGTAGTTATAGACAAAGATAAAAATATTGAAATAATTTACAAATTTAGCGTATTAAATAATATTTAATTAGCTTTGCTCTATTTATGAGCAAAGTATACATAGTAAAAGATAAACTATTATAAAAATACTGAAACAAGAACAATTGTTTTGTATAATGGTAGTAAAGGAGGCAATGGATGAATACTTTAGAAAAATATACTGACAAAACTTTTAACGATATTAAACACATTGATGATTTTGGAAATGAATATTGGGAAGCACGAGAATTGATGCCCTTATTAGAATATAGTAAATGGGAAAATTTTCATAAGGTTATTAAACGAGCAATGATTGCTTGTGAAACTAGTAATAATAATATTAACGATCACTTTCCTGAGTTCAGGAAACCGATAGTAGGTGGTAAAGGTAACATTCAAAAAGTTATAGATTATCATTTATCAAGGTATGCTTGTTATTTAATAGTTCAAAATGCAAATCCAAGAAAAAAATCAGTAGCATTAGGTCAAACTTATTTTGCTGTTCAAACTAGAAAGCAAGAGATTACTGAATTAGAATATTCAAAATTATCAGAAGATGAAAAAAGATTATATACTAGAATTCTGGTTAATAATAAAAATAAATATTTGTTTAAAACTGCAAAAGAAGCAGGTGTAGAAAATTTTGGAAAGTTTAATAATTATGGATATAAAGGACTTTATAATGGTGAAACTGCAAAACAAATAGCAAAACGTAAAAATATAAAAGAAAACGAAGACATTCTTGATTATATGGGAAGTGAAGAATTAGGTGCAAATTTATTCCGTATTACTCAAACTGAAGCTAAATTAAAAAAAGACAACGTAGATAATGAAGATGATGCTTGTATAACTCATTACAACGTAGGAAAAACAGTGAGAAAAGCAATTGAAGAACTTGGAGGTAATATGCCTGAATCTTTACCTACTCCAGAAAAATCAATCAAGGAACTTGAAATAGAAGAATTAAAGAAAATAGAATCTAAATAAGGATGTGATATTAAATGGCAAACGTGTTAACTTTTAAAGTTGAAATTGATGGCTTGGAGAATAAAATTTGGAGAAAAATTGAAATAACGGATACAAGAACGGTTGCTGATTTGGCATATACTATACTTGCATCATTCAAATCGCTAGCATATCATTTATATTCAATAAATTATAAAGAAAAAATTTATGATTGTTGGGTATGTATTGAAGATGATCATAGTGAAATTCCCCCAATAAATGCAGTTATAACTAAATTAAGTGGTCTTGGTTTAAAAGAAAATGACCATATGGAAATGGAATATGATACTGGTTCTACTACAATGTTTAAAATTACATATTTAGGTTCTAGACCATTTGAGAAAGGAAATGGCATGCATTATCCATACATTATAGATGGAAAAGGTTCTGGAATGATTGATGATATTACTAGCAATGAATTAAAAAAAGTAGTTGATGATATTGATAAAAAGGGAAAATCAAATTATTATGCCCTAGAAATGGATGGAAGGCGGAGTAAAATATACGATTATAGGAACTTTGATTTAAGTAAGAATAATTTACAAGTTAGAAGATATTTTTATAAAATTAAATATGGTTATGAATATGGGGAATAGATATGAAATTATTAATATGGGGAATATCAAATGTAGGAAAAACAACAATTGGAAAAGAGCTGGCAAAAAAAATTAATTATAAATTTTATGACATAGACGATGAAATAATAAAAATGTACGGTAGTATAGATTTATTTCAAGAAGAATTTCCTAATGATGAAAATAGATTTGATATTAAAGAGTTAATAATGTTAAATATAATAGAAAATGGTGAAAAGAATTTTATAATGGCAGTCTCACCTATATTTTCAAAAATAATAGTAGAAGAATTATTAATGACTAATACTGAATCAATAGAAATAATAGATACACCCGAAGCAATTTATGATAGATTAATTATCGAAGGAGAAGATGCTTTGGAGTATAAAGAAAAACATAAAGAATATTATATGAGAGAAATTAAATGGGATCAAGTCGCAAGTTATAACGAATTCAAAAATATTTCCAAAGTTGATATATCTAATCAAAATATAAAAGAGGCCACTCAAACAGTTTATGATTATTTAAAGAAAAATAGTATATTAAAATAATGGTTAATGGTATAATAACTAGCTTGATGAAATAATTATTATGTAACAAATATATAATTTGCTATAAGAAATTAATAAAATTAAATACACATTGACTATCGCCAGGTGGCGAAGGCGCTGAGGTAGTCTATGCTCTTCGCAATGATTCGACCTTAGCTAAAAACATTTTAGAGTCAATTGGATCAGAAGGGCAAATTACTCGTAAATATTATCAAAGAAGATTACCCGAGGATACTTCCAAAGATTACTATTTTATCCACAGATTAACTGGTAATACTCAGCCAGTATTAATTGAGTATGGCTTTATTGATAATCCTAATGATTTAACAAAATTACAAAATAATATTCTAGACTATGGAGAAGCCGTAGTAAGGGCCGTTGCTAATTATATTGGTGTCCCTTATGTAGCACCAGATGGTTCTAGTGACAATACATATGTAGTTCAAAGAGGGGATTCATTATATTCCATTGCTAATAGATTTGGCGTTACAGTTGATGAATTAAAACAAGCAAATAATTTAACTTCAAACTTATTAACAATAGGTCAAAGATTAATTATTCCTAGAGAACAGCCAGAACCACCAATAGTTGAAGATAACTACATTGTATATACAGTCCAACCTGGAGATACTTTATACAAGATTGCTAATCAATATGGTGTTGGTGTCAATGATATCATAGAATTTAACCAATTACCAACTACTGTTCTATCTATAAATCAACAATTATTAATTCCAACCGGAGAGGCAACTATTCCACCAACTAATGATAATATTACATATACAGTAAGAGCAGGGGATAGCTTGTGGAAGATAGCTAATCAATATGGAGTTACAGTTGATGAATTGATAAGTGCTAATAACTTAATGAGTACAACATTACAAATAGGGGATGTATTAATAATTCCTAATAGCACTGAAGAACCAGAAAGTCCTACCCCACCTACTAGTGAAGTAACAGAATATGTTGTTAAAAGTGGGGATAGTCTTTACAGTATTGCTAAGAAATTTGGTATAACTGCTAGCGAATTACAACAATATAACAATTTACCATCAACCCTATTAACAATTGGTCAAGTATTAAGAATACCTAATACCAGTGGGTATGTAACATACTCAGTTAAAAAAGGGGATAGTTTATACAGTATCGCCCAAAATTATAATACAACAGTAGATGCGATAAAAAGATTAAATGGTCTTACATCTAATACCCTAAGCATTGGTCAAGTAATACTAATTCCAGCATAATAAAATAAAAAGAAGATTACCTTCTTTTTTTAATGGATTTCATTACATACCCCTTCATATGGTTCATAAAAGCAATGATTTAGATATCTACCACTTAGTTCTTGTTCGTACCATAAGGGAACACATGAAGCGCCATTAGTAGGGGCATAAAACCATAATGCATTAGTAGCAGGATAGTAATATTCACCATTTATATTTCTCATAGCTAACTCTTTTTCAATAGTAGTAGATCCTCCAAAGAATAGTGAACTATTTGTTCCTGCAAACCCTCCAGGTTTCTATTAGTTAGTACTATATAAATTTAATCTCTATATTTTTATTTTTGTCTATGGATATATAATCAATTATGCTTCTCCATAAGCGTTGTTTTTCAGTCTCTGTAAGTGTGTTATAAATTTCTAAAAAATTACTATTGATAAATTTTTTAATGCTATCGGTATTATCTTTTCTTTTAGCACGTTTTATTTTCTCTTCTTCAAGAGCTAATTGTTCTTTAAGCGAATTATACTCAAGATTATATTTATCTTTGTCAATAGTATTGTTTAGGTACAAATCGACCAGTTTATCTAGTTTATCTTTTATAACATTAATGTTGTTTTTCACAATAGTTTTTCTTTTTTTAGTACATTCTATAAAATAATTGTTAGCTAAAGTTAATATGTTTTCTTTTAAATAGTTCTCAATATAATTTTCTGTTGGAGCCGAGGTATTGCAACATTTATCCTCAATGAAATGCTGCTTACAACGATAGATTTTTCTATATCCAGTTTTCTTGCCTCTAGTACCTCCTGACATTTTAAAAGAACATTCCTTACAAACAATTAAGCCACTAAAGATATAGATTCTTTTGCCGTCAGATTTGCAATGATAATTTTTAATGTTTTTGTTAATCATTTGTTGAACTTTATTAAATAATTCAATATCGATTAGAGGTGGGCAAAATCCTTCAATTAGTCCTAATTTTTTATGCTCAAATATACCTATATACTTCTTATCAGTTAGATAGTTTCTCACTTGACCAATTGATTTCGGTTTAATATTAGATCTAAACCATTTTACTGTTTCTAGAAGATTGTTAGATTTTAGGTAATATTCATATAAACTTTTTATTTGCATCTGTTCTTCTTTGTTAATGACTAACTTTTTATCGGTTATGTCATAACCATATATTTTTTTGCCAGTACAAACGGTTTTAGCAACCATATATTTATATTTATTAATTCTATTAATACGTTCGGAGTCTTTGTTGCGTTCATGTTCCGCTAAATTTACTTTTAAATTAAATATGAATCTTCCATCAGCAGTCGAAGTGTCTATATCGTCTTCATCAATAGCTTTAAAAAAAGTATTATGCTTATCTAATTCTACAAGAAGATTGTTAGCATCTCTAACATTACGACTAAATCTATCTAGTTTCGTAAATAGAATTAAATCTATGTTATCAAGGTCTTTAAGTAGCCTAACAAATTCTTTTCTTTTTAAAATTGTAGATGCAGATATACCTTCATCAATATAATAATCGTATATATTATAATTATTTTTTTTGCAATAGTCGGTCAAACTATTTTTTTGGTCGTTGACCGAAATACCAAATTTTTTTTGTTCTTCAGTGGAAACTCTGCAATATATAGCAACGTTTTTAATCATAATTATAGCACCTCTCTTTAATTTATTGATAATTCTTTATTTCTATGCTATAATTAAAAGCGTAGAAAAAAGAATTGATCGTGGTAGATTATTTTATTTTTTCTATATTTTGACTTCACTTGCCAGAGTGAGGTCTTTTTTTATTGTATATCATTCTCTGTAATAACTGTACTCGTATTTATATTTAATTCTTTCCTGATTTTATTAATTTCATTTGCCATTGATGTTTTAATTGATAAAAGTATTTCTTTGTGATCTTCACTTAATATATTTTCATTAATATGTTCTAAATTAGATATTTCATCTAAAAACATATTATGTAACTTAATTGTTTCTTTAATATTTTCGTTCATTATAGCACCTCCATTACTATTTTTAATTAAGTTTAATATTTTCTAATAAAAAATTAATATATCTATCTGCTTCATCTTCATAGTCTTGAATATGAAACGCAAATAAGTCTTTATCAAATTGATTTAATTGGTTTAACTCAATATGGGCTAGTTCATGAAGTAATGTTTTCTTTCTTTTGTAATATGATAAGTTTTTGTTAATTATAATGTTATTTATATTTTTGTAATTAAATACAAAACCATTTATTCCTTTTATAAGTGATAAATAGGTAACATTAGCATTATAATATGACAATATATCTTTTTGAGTTATACAACCAGTCAATAAATCTTTTAACATACTTAATACCTCTTTTCGCTTTTTTATATTAAGTACGATACTACCTGTACTTACTAAATTTTTTTTGGAGTTATAAAGCTCAGAATCAAAGCAATAATGCTGCATATTAATATATCATTAAAATATTTTGATAGTGCAAAATAGCTAATAATATATAAAGCAATCAGTATTATAGTATAGACTATCAAACTTACTTTTGCGGTAGGTACTTGTTTCATAAACAGTATGCACATAATAACAGTTGAATAACACCATGAAAATCCAATTAAAGAGATTAACCACACAAAAATTTTAATCATTTTCTCCCAACTCCTTATCTATTTCTTTTTTTCTTTCTTCAATTATTGTTTTAATTATATTTTTGTCACTATCAGTCAATATATCTTTGTGTTTATCAAAAAGTAGCTCTAATTCGTCAAATTGTTTATTATCATTAATATTTGTTAAATCTTTCGAAATGAAATCATCGTAAACATTTAAATATTTAGCAATTTTGGCTATCATATCTAAATCTGGAGTTCTTAAACCATTTTCCCAACAACTTAAAGTAGATTGAGCAACTCCTAAATCTTCTGCCATAACACTTTGATCTATATTTTTTTTTTGGCGAAAATATTTAATGTTTTTTGCAAAATAATTTTGCATATTTATGCTCCTTCCTTATAAAGAAGTATATCATCTCACATTATAAAATGCAATATTTTTTTTGCTTTCTGCAAAAAAGACTTGACATATTGCAAACTGCAATATATAATTGTTGGTAGATAGGAGGAAAAATGATGCAAGATAATGAAATATATTCATTAAGTGAAGAACTTAAATTACAAAGATTCAAACATAAGAAAAGTCAAGAAGATTGTGCTAAATTACTCGAAATATCTGTACCGACATATCGAGAATATGAATATCATCCAAATAAATTAAGTTTAGAACAAGCGTTTATATTAAGCGAATATTTAGATTGGAATATGTTTGAATTTTTTTTAAACAATATATTGCAAAATGCAATAAAAAATCAACCATCAAATGACAGTTAAAAGGAGAATAAGAAATGGAAGAGGATAAAAACATGCTAACTAAAGATTATTTTAACAGACTTGAAGAATTTTTATCTGAACTTAACGATTACATGCAAAGTACTAAAAATTGTATTGAAAAGATAAATATAATTTCAAAAATTAACGAATTAGTATTTTGGTTACAAATGTATCAAGATAAGTATTTTGATGAATAGGAGAATAAGATATGGAAGAAAAAGAAAAGTCAAAGGATTTTACACTAGCAGATGATATAGAGTACATAATAATTCAACGTGAAAATCCAAATGATATTGAAGATCTTACTGGTGAAATTATAGCAACACTTACACGAGAAGATTTTAAAGTTGCTGATGGTTATATGGTAAGAACAAAATTTAAAGAAAAAGACTAGATAGTGTGAATAAAAAATCTACCACGATCAAGAAATATATCGTTTCTTGTCGAATAAAATTTGATAGGAGGAATCTATATGAGTGAGGAAATTGAGTTAAGACTCTGGCAAGTTTTAGCTGAAATATTAAGCGACAAATATAACGTTGAAGTTAAAATCAAAAAAAATCCACAATTTTGTGGATAACAATTGGACAAGTTAGGAGGTATACGAATGGATATAAGCGATGTTGAAAGATTTAAACTTAAAAAAAATCAAGATGATGAAAAATTGCTTTTAAAAAAGATACACGAAAATTACAAGAAAGAAAATGTAATGTACAACATTAACACTCAAAAACAAAAATTAAAATTATACAAGGTACAAAAAAGAAAAGCAAAATTAACAAAAATAAAAAATGCAGTGCTTGTATCAATAGCTATTTTAATTCTCTTAGGTATAGCCTTAGTATTAAAAAATATTGATGATCGCTACATGAATGATTGTACACAACACGCATCAGAAAGCTTTTGTAGGGGAGGTGTATAAGATGATTATATGCACAAAAAAAGAATTAACGCCAGCCAGCAAATTAATTCTTCGTGTAATAAAAATTACGCCTACATTATAGCATACAAACTAAAAAAATGCAAATGGAGGTGTTAATGAATAACTGGGTGAAGTTATATTCAAAATTTAAAGATTGGAAATGGTATAAGAACCAAAATACGAAATCTTTATTTATCCATTGTTTGTTAAAAGCAAATTGGAAAGATAGCAATTTTGAAGGTGTCGAAATTAAGCGAGGTAGTTTCGTAACATCACTTGCAACACTAAGTGAAGAATTAAACATTTCAGTATCTGCTCTGCGAGTTGCAATAAAACACTTAATTTTAACACAGGAAATAGCACAGGTTAAATACCCAAAATTCACTGTAATTACGGTAAATAATTACGATAAGTATCAAGCATATAGCACAGATATTAGCAACCTAATAGCAGGGTATGAGCAGAGGATTAGCAAGCTAATAGCAACAATAGAAGAATATAAGAATAATAGAAATATATATGATGAAAGAAATAATAACGCGCGCACGCGCACGCGAGAGCAAATTTTTGATTATGATTGGTTAAATGATAAGGAGGATCATGAATGAAGAAGAATACTATAACCGACTAGAAAGAGCATCAGAAGAAGAACCAGCTACAGTATCTTTTCAAAGTTACTGTGATTTAGAACAAAAATATGAAGATTTAAATAAAGAATTTATTGAGTTTAAACAAGATGTTTTTGAGTTAGTAACAGATGAAAAATTTGGGGAATTGGTTGAATTCTTGAAAAGCAAAGGAGTCTTTTAAATATGATTGAACGATTAATAAAAAATACGAAAGTTTATAAAGAGTTAGAAAGAGAAACAAATAACTTTGATAAAGAATGTGCAATCAAAGCTCAAAAAATAAGAAGCCTTACAGAGGAATTATCGCAATGCAAAAATGAAATAAAAAGTTTAACAGTTGCAGTTGATTTAAAGGAAAAGTCAAGAAGAGAGTTAGCAGGTAAAGTTGGAGGTTTGACTACTAAAAATAATCAATTAAATAAAACAGTTAAAGAATTAACTAGTCAGTTAAATGACGCCCAAAAAGAATTAGCAAAGAAGGACAAGCTGTTGGAACAGGCGAGTAGAAAAGTAGAGTTTTGGAAAAACCACAAACAGGATACAAGTCCATTTGCCATACAAAATTACTTTTCTGGTGCGAAACGAAAACAAAAATAATAGAAAGAAGGAATAACATGGAAAATATAAACGAAAAAAATGGAATGGATTTATTAATATTTTTTGAATATCAATTGGGAGATATAGAAAAATATTTGAAAGCGATAAAAAAAATAGGGAAAGATTCAGAAGACGTTGTAACCTTTATCAAAGATGAAGAATATTTAAACTTTTTAAATGAGGTTTTACCATCAATGCGTTCACACTCTAGATTATTAGAGACTAAAAAAATACAAAACAATAAAGCTGATTTTATTAAATTAGGAGAAGATATTAAGCGTTTGGGACAATTGATGATTGATTATGGTGCTAAGCATAAAGATGATAAAGTTGAAGATAAAAATAGACATGATTCATTAGATGAAAAATTAGATAAAATTGTAGATAAAATGCTCGAAGATATTTTGAAAGATTTAGATTAATATGAACGAATCTTTTATACGAATAAAAGCTAATAATCGCGGTGAATGGTTAGAAAATCGCAAAAAAGGAATTGGTGGTAGTGATTGTTCGGCCATATTAGGATTAAACCGTTTTAAAACTAACGTTGGTTTATGGGAGGAAAAAGTAGGAATAAAAGAATTGGAAAATAATTCCAGCGAAAAGACAAAATACGGTCATGATGCAGAAGAATATTTAAGACAATTGTTCCTACTCGATCATACAGAATATGAATTGTTTCATGATGAATATATGACACTTCAAAATAAAAAAAATGACTTTTTGCTAGCTAGTCTTGATGGGGAATTAACAAATAAGTTGAATAACGATAAAGGGATACTTGAGATTAAAACTGCAGAAGTTAAAAATAAAAAAAAGTTAGATGAATGGAATGATCAAATACCAACAAATTACTATTTGCAATGCTTACACTATCTTTTAGTTACAGATTATAAATTTGTGTGGTTAAGAGCAAAAATAAAGTTTTATTGGGATAGCAATAAACAGGAAATTAGAGATTACTATTTCACTAGAGAAGAAGTAGAAGATGATTTAAAACTGCTATTAGAAAAAGAGATAGAGTTTTGGAATGAAAATGTTTTAAAAAATAAAAGACCTGGATTAATTTTACCGGGCATATAGGAGGATTAATTAATGGAATTAAAAATTGAAGAATATGAGCTAAAACCTATTGGTTTTAACTTTGAAGAACTAAAAAAAGAATTAGAAATACAATTAGAAAAGTATCAAAATTTAGTTTTTACAGATGAGAATATGGCAGATGCCAAAAAGACTAGAACAGATTTGAATAATTTAATAAATACAATCGAATCTGAAAGAAAAAGAATTAAAAAAGAATGGAACGAGCCTTATGTTGAATTTGAAAATAAAATAAAAGAATTAGTTAAATTAGTTGAACAACCTAAACTAGCTATTGAAACACAAATTAATGCGTTCGAAGACAAGAAAAAGCAGGTTAAGTTAAACGAATTAAAAGATTATTTTAATTCAATTAATGAGTGTAATTATTTAACCTTTGACATGATTTTTGATGAAAAGTGGCTAAATGCTAGTGCGAACATCAAGAACGTAAAAGATATTATTAGTAGTGAAGTAGGTAAGTTTTCTGCTGGAGTTGCTAATATTGAAGGACAAGATGATAAGTATAAAGTGCAAATGCTTGACATTTACATTAAAACAAGAGATTTAGGACAAGCCTTATTAGAAAAAGAAAGACTACAGAAATTAGAATTTGAAGCAACTAAGAATAGAATTAATGAAGAACTTAAACGCGAACAAGCTTTACAGAATGAAAATGATAACCATGCATCAAAAGAAACTACGCAAGATATTGAGTTAGAGGTTTTAGATTTTAGAGTTTATGTAACAAAAAAACAAAAAGAATTATTAAAAGATTTCTTAGTAAAAAATCAAATTAAATATGGGAGGGTTGAATAATGATAAAAAATAAATTAATGAATAATGAACAAGAAAATAAAATTGTCGAATATGAAAGCAATGGTCAAAAAGTAAAATTAAGTCCATCAATAATAAAAAATTATCTTGTAAATGGAAATGGTACAGTAACTGATCAAGAAGTTGTAATGTTTTTGAATTTATGTAAGTTTCAAAAATTAAATCCGTTTTTACGCGAAGCTTATTTAATTAAATTTGGAACACAACCTGCAACGTTAGTAACAGGTAAAGATGCTATTTTGAAAAGGGCTTATCGAAACGAAAAATATGCAGGTAGCCTTGCAGGTATTATTGTTGTTAATCAAGATGGAGCAATAGAAAGAAGGGTAGGCACTTTCAAATTAGAAGATGAAGAGCTTGTCGGTGGCTGGGCTAAAGTCTTTATTAAAGATTATGAGCAACCAGTTGAAAATGAAGTATCACTAGATGAGTATGTTGGTAGAAAATCTGATGGAGAAATAAATTCGCAATGGAAAAATAAACCCGCAACAATGATTAGAAAAGTTGCTCTTGTACAAGCATTAAGAGAAGCTTTTCCAGAAGAACTACAGGCAATGTATGATTCTTCAGAAATGAATTTAGACATAGATGACTTACCAACAAACAATATTGAGCAAGACAGCATTAAAGAAGCTGATTATGAGGAGACTATGCCAAAAGATGATTTTTTCCAGGAGGAGAGCAATGTATAGTGATGAATTAACAGAAAACGAAAAAGAAGCAATTAGACGTTGTGACTATGCTAGCCAACTTCTTACAAATGAGAAAATACCCCATGTAATAAAGAAAAAGGAGATAGGACACATAAATTTATTAGATCCAATTTCTGGGAAAGTAGTTATGAGTTTTTGGGCAAGGACAGGTAAATTTATTTTTACAAAAATACCAACAGAAAATTTTAAATGGAAAGAAGCTCAAGAGGAACGAGGTATAAAAAACTGTATCAAATATTACAAAAAGGTATTTAAAAATGTTAACTGAGTTACAAGATGATATTGAGCAATTTAATGTTTTAAGAGATAACTTTGAGGCTTTAAATAGTGAAGATGGAGATACAGCGTATAAATTAGCCTTGCAAATGATTGTTTGTGCCGACAGATGGTGTGAAATAGCTTTAAACATTTCTAAGTATTCAAAAGACTTAGAAAACTCAAAAACTAATTTATACAATTGGGCATATCACAAATATAGAATTTTAATGACTATGCATGAATTTTGTAGAGTTGTTTATAGGCAATGCCGAGAAGAAATGAATAACAGTTTTAGAAACGAGATGTAAGTATGAAGAAGATTAACAGAAAAGTAATGTATGCAATCAGAATGTATGAATTTCATTCTAGACTATTAAACAAATGGTTAGGCATAATAGAAAATTACTTTAAAGAGAATGATTTGATTGAAACTAAGGTTAAAAATGTTGATTATGTATTAGAAGGTCAAATGTCAATTTTTGATGAGGAGGTAGCATATGAGAAGAGAGAAAGAAATTAGAAAATTATTGGGTGATAGATTTCATCTAATGATTGAATATACAGAAAATTGGGAAACAGAACAGTGGGTACTTTTTAAAAAATATGAAAATTGTGATCCAATTTACTGGAGCAAAGATAATAAAGCAATTTTGAGTAGCGATAAAAATACTGTTGATGAGTTATACCAGTTTGCTCAAGCACATCATAAAATAGATTATTTTAAAACCAATAACATTGTTAGAACCATTTTAATTATAGTAATTTTTCTTATTTCAATTATAAACATATTTTTGGAGAATGAACCT
Source organism: uncultured Bacilli bacterium (assembly GCA_947601845.1). Taxonomy (GTDB): domain Bacteria; phylum Bacillota_I; class Bacilli_A; order RF39; family UBA660; genus RGIG3091. The sequence continues at coordinate 15,230 of CANQGH010000030.1, forward strand.
ATAAGTATTTTGGTTTTAGTAAGTGATTTATGGTACTTTATTTGGTTAATAGTTGATTGGATTATCTTAGGTAAAAATTATAAAGTTGATTTTTTGGAAGCAAGAGAAAATATAAAAAGAGGAAGAAACAATAATGAATAAATTAGAACCTTGTACTGATTGCTGTGGCAATTGTTCTAGATGTGGTAATTGTTGCACTATAGCAATTCCAATAACAAAAAATGAAGAATCAACAATTAGAGAGTATATTCAAAAGAATAATATTAAGCCAGTTAATTTATTTGAAAATGGAAATTTTTATGCATATTGTTGTTTCTATGATAGAAAAAATCATAAATGTAATATTTACGATGTAAGACCATCAATTTGTAGAAGTTTTAAATGTAATCGAAATATGAACGATTTAGAAAAAGAAAAAGTGAAAAATCATAAAAGAGCTTATTGGAACCACATTGATGAAAATAATGAAATAAAAAATATTACGACATTTGATTTACTTTTTTATGATGATCCAAGACCATTATTAACATTAATGTTTAGAATGAATGCTGATGAGAACGATAATATTGATGAAAAAAGATATAAGACAGTATTAGAACAATTAGAAAAATGGGGGCAAAGTGAATTGGTAAAATCCATTCGCCCCGTTTTTGAAAAAAAGTAGAAAAAATAATAAATTAAAACCGCCGCAATGATACCATAGTAAGCTTTCTTTCAATCCCCTGAAATTTTATAAAAAAAGACAGCGAGTTTTTCAGCAAGTTTAGAGACATCTAGCTGAGTGGTGGTGTTGGCTGTCTTTTATACTATAGGAGGAATTATGTTAGAGAATATAGATTATAGCCTTGAATGGCTAACTGAAGAGATAATAAGGGAACATGACAAACAAAAGAAAACGAATAAACAAGTGATAATAACTATTTCAAAGATAGAACTTTTAAAACTCGTTATTAAGTTTGTTAAGTTAAATCAGCAATATGAATGAAGAAAAATTAATAACAGAAAATATAGGATTAATATACACTGTTATAAAAGAATTGCATGTTCACGAAACTGAAGATGGTTTTCAAGATTGCTATGATAGTGGTCTTGTTGGCCTAATTAATGGAGTGCGAACTTATGATGATACAAAAGGTAAGATTAGCACTTACTTATGTAAATGTATAAAGAATGAAATATTAAAACTATTTGTAGTTAAAACACAAAAGAAAAATTTTAATAAATTTGGTAAAGATGTCTCATTAAATTATTTAATAAGCGATGAGGAGATAGAATTTGGAGAGTTAATTGCTGATGATAGAGTAAATGTTGAAGAAGAAATCGAGAAGAAATTAGAAAGTGAGCGAGTTCTAAATGCTGTAAACAGCTTAAAAAACGAAACAGACAAATTAGTTATTAAAAAAATGTATGGTTTGGATGGTTATGATCAAAAAAATTGTTTAGAGATTGCTACTGAATATGGAGTTAGTAGGTCAGCTATTAACTTTAGAATTCATAGAGCCTTAACCAATTTAAAAGTTTATATTGAAAAACATGATAGGGAGGTATTTATGCAAGAAAAAAAAGAAGTTAAATATCAAGAAGTTCAACCTGTGAATAAAGTCAAAAAAAGTGCTAGAGGAAGTTCTTTAAAAGATTTAAACGATATCTTATTTGAACAATTAAATAAACTTAATGATTCAGCTGGTGAAGAATTCGAAAAAGAGATAAGAAAAAGTTATGCAGTATCACAAATAGCACAGCAAATAATAGCTAACACTAATACGGCTATTAAAGCAACAAAATTAGCAAAAGAGCATGATTTAAAAAGCTCTTCTCAATTGAAATTTATAGGATTAAACGATGAATAAGTTTAGCACTGAGGAACAAGAATTTATAAGATGTAATGTAAAAGGTAAAACCGTTTTAGAATTAACAGAGGTATTTAATAAAAAATTTAATAAGGCAGTAAGTATTGAACAAATAAGAAATTATAAAAAAAAGAATAAATTAAGAAGCGAAGTAATTACATTATTTCAAAAAGGGCAAAATCCACATAACAAAAAAAGTATTGGATCTGAATTTATTTGTAAAGAGGGATACACATTTATTAAAGTCGCAGAACCTAATACTTGGCAATTAAAACATAGATACATTTATGAAAAAAAATAAAGGAATTATTCCAAATGGGTACAGTGTGATTTTTGCTGATGGTAATAAAGAAAATTTTGACATTGATAATCTTTTATTGGTAGAAGTAAAAGATAAATTAGTAGCTAAGAATAAGCATTTATTGTTTGAAGATAGAGAATTAACTAAAACAGGCTTATTAATAGCAAAATTAATAAATAAAGTAAGTGAGGTAAAAGAACGTGGAAAATAAAATAAAATATACACCGCAAGGATTTAGTTATGTTGATGTTACTTTAATGGACTGTATTTCTTGGGGTGGTTTAGGAATATGCAATTCTTGTGGAAAAGTATGCAAGAATTTAAAACTAGTTTGGGTATTAGCTGATACATACTGTGATGATTGTTTCAACGATTTTTTAAAAAGATCTGCCAAAAGCTCTGCACAAGATATTGAGCATGATTTAAATTTGCAAAGAGAACAAGATATTAAATGGTATAAATATCATGGTGTTATTTAGGAGGAAAAATAAAATGGAAAATAATCAATATGAAAAACAAGAAGATTATATATTCAAACAACTTGAAGATTGCCAAACAAATGAGTTGTGGTATGAAATCGACAATGACAATGCTAAATATTTGTACAATTATATTAAAAATTTACAAAGTAAAAAACAACAACTTATTAAATTCCTTGAAGATAAAATAAAAGAATGCCAATATAAAAAAAGTACTTTTTCTGAAGAATTATGTTATTGGACTGGTAGAGAAAAATCTTATCAAGAAGTCCTAGATTTTGTTGAGAATGGTGGTAAAGATGAGTGAAGAAGAATTATCAAAAGTGTTTGAATGGCTAGAAGAAAATATGAATAAAAATGATTTATTATATTTTAAATTTGTAGATGACGATGTAATAGGAGCATATTTCAAAAGCAATAATCAACATTTTGCAGATTTTTATATTAGTATAATTTTAAAGATTATAAAAGGTGGTAAAGATGAGTGAAGAAAGATTACAAAAGATAAAAGATAGTATTGATTTCCAAAAACAAACTATATTTATAAATGGTTTTGATATGAATTTAATACAAGAAGAGATTGATTTATATGATGAAGTTGTTAGATTAAATAATATTTTAACTGAATTTGAAAAGTGGATTAATTTAAAAATAAAACAGACTAAAGAATATGATACAAAAAATTATCACAATGATATAAAATTAATTATTTCAACATATCAATTTGCTTTAGATAAATTACAAGAATTAAAGGAAGGTAAGAAATAATGGAATTATGGATAAGAAGTCAAGATAAAGAGGTTTTAATATTAGCAAGTCATTTAGATATTTATCCTGTGGATAAAAACGTATATGCGATTGAAGAAAGTGGAGTTGATTTAGGAAATTATAAATCAAAAGAAAGAGCATTAGAAGTATTAGATGAAATACAAAAATACAAAGATAAATTAGAAAAAAGTATATTTTTAGAGATGATTGAAAGTAATTTTGTAAGTTCAACGTTTATTATGCCAAAGGAGTGATAAATAATGAGTGCTAAAGATATGTTTGAAAAATTAGATTATGATTATTTCAATAATGGATTAAGAATAACTTGTCAAAATTATAAAATAAGTAATTGTAAGCTAATAGAATTTAATTTACAAGAAAGAAAAATATTGTTAGCAGATGATGATAAAGAAGTAATTGAATTATCTTTAAAAGAAATTAAAGCTATAAACCAGCAAATAAAGGAGCTAAGTTGGTATGAATAAAGATATTACATTGGAAGATTGTTAAAGTCAACATAAAAATGTAATATTTGGTCCATATAATTATGTAGGAAAACCTACATTTTTAAATGAGCCTTA
>CANQGH010000031.1 GCA_947601845.1 uncultured Bacilli bacterium
CTTCACCCTTACCATCTCCGTATATAGTTTATTCTATATACCATTATACCCCCCCCCCATTGGTTTTGCAAGAAAAAAATACTAACCTAAGGCTAGTACTTGACATTTTTTCAATACTTTTTAAGATGTTCTAGTGCTTACAGATACACCATCACCAACATCATAAAAATCTGTATGAAACTCTTTATTATTTTTTAAATAATTAATATATATTTTTATTTTCTTCACTAAGGAACGCAAATTCTTACTTTTTATCTCTTTCTCATCCATTGCCACATAACCATGAAAATTAATATTATCAGTTATAATAAAACCATTATATTCTAAATTCTTAGAGAATTTTTCAAAGAAAGCTAAATCTTTTCCTTTAGCGGCATCAATAAAAACTAAATCATAACTATCTCTTATATCTACTTCTAAAGCATCTTGATAGATTAACGTAATTCTATCCTCCACCTCTAATTTTTTAATATTTTTTACAGCTTCTAAATAGCGTTCATGATCTCTTTCAATCGTTGTAACCCTAACATCTGGATTTGCTAAAGCCATCATAATGGCTGAATACCCTATCGCTGTTCCAATTTCTAAAACATTTTTAATTTTATGTTTAATGATGAAATTAGTTAAAAATTGAATACCATCATCCATCATAATAGGAACATTATTTTCTTTGGCATACTCTTTAATCTCTTTTATTTTTAAATGAGTATCTACCATTCTAACCAAACTCCCTTTTCTTTTAAATCTTGAATTGTCTTATTATGTTCAGCATAAGTTTTAGAAAAATAAACCTTTCTATTTTTATCGGCTACAAAATAAAAGTTATCAGTCTTATTAGGGTGCAATGCTGCATCAATACTGTCAATTGAGGGAATAGAGACTGGCCCTATTGGAAGTATTCCTTCCATACGCGGTCCCCTTGTATTATATGGATTATATGTATTAATCTCATCTGTCCTTAAATCGCGCTCATTCATATCTATTTTAAAAGCATAATAGGTGGTAACATCACTTCCTAAACTCATATTATTATCAAGCCTATTATGGAAAACACTAGAAATACCTTTTCTATCATCAGAGGTTACACCTTCTAATTCAATAATAGATGCTAAAGTTAATATTTCATGAACACTCATATTGCTTTTTTCAATATCCTCTTTGTAAGGAGATAAAACTTTATCCATTTGATCTAACATCGATTTAAAAATATCCTCAACACTAGCATCTTTATTATTTAAAAAATATGTCTCTGGATATAAATATCCCTCTAATGAATAATAGATATTTTTATTTTTTATTTCATCAGTCAAAAACCAATAATTAGCAATAATTTTATCTAAATAATCTTGATCTTTTAATTTATTAAAAACATCATCCTCACTATTATTAGTTTTCTTAGCAATGATGGAGGCTACTTTTCGCATATTAATTCCTTCTTGGAATGTAATAGAAACCACATTAGGATTATAACTATTTCCTTCACTTAAAATGTCAACTATTTCTTTTAATGACATATTTGGACTCAAATCATAAGTAGTTGCCTTTAAATTATTTATTTTATATATTCTTAAATATAAATAGAAAAAATTAGCATTACGAATTAATCCTTCTTTTTCTAGAATCTTACCAATTTCTTTAGTAGTAGTATTAGTGGGAATTACAACAGCAATAGTTTTGGTAGATGATTTATTGACTGGTGATAGATTAATATTAAAATATATTCCAAAGATTATTATTATAGCTGACAATGACATTAATATAATGAGTGCTACGTTCCTGAATATTTTCATGTTTTACTCCTAATAAATAACGAGCATTATTGCTCGCTATTATCTCCACTATTTTTATTAGTAGTTTTCTTTTTTATTTCTTCTTGTAAAGTATCTAAAATAGTTTCAATTATTTTCCACTCTTGCTCCGTTTCAATTGGTTCTAATCTTGGATTATCTTGTTTCGGATCATAGATGGAAGCATATACTTGAATATTCCCTTCAGCATCTTTACTGTTATCAGTATACACAATATAACTTTTTTTAGTTTCTTCAGAATCAAATGTAAACAAAATATCACATAAGATTTCTTTTCCCTCATCGTTAATTACTTTAAATGTATTATTATTATTTTCCATATTTATCTCCTTTATCTAAATATGACTGTAATATAATGGTAGCAGCCATACTATCTATAACTTGTTTTCTTTTTTTTCTACTAGTATCATTAAATATCAGCAAATCATTAGCTTGCTTAGTCGTTAATCTCTCATCCATTAAATGAACAGGAATATTTAACTTATTTTCTATTTTTTCTTTAAATTGAAATGATAATTCACCTTTGGGCCCGATCGTATTATTCATGTTTTTAGGAAGTCCAAGCACTATCTCATCTATTTGTTTTTCATCAACAATTTTTTTAATATCATCGATTAATCTATCATACTCTTCATTATGTCTAATAATAGTATAACTAGATGCGATTAATCCAGTTTTATCGCTAATAGCAACACCTAATGTCTTGCTTCCTAAGTCTAATCCCAAATATCGCATTACTTTTTCAAATAATCTTTTAATAATACTTCAATTATTTTATTACGATCTACACCACAGATTTTTTTCCTTGCTTCTTTATGTGAAGAAATATACCCAGGATCGCCACTCATCAGGTAACCAACTAACTGATTAATGGCGTTATATCCTCTTTCTTCTAAAGCAAGATATACATCACTTAGAATATTACTTACTAATTGTTCTTCAAATTCCTCAATAGAATATAAATTAGTATTGTCATTTTCCATATAATCACCTTATCATTTCTAATTATATTTTAGCAAAAAATTATTAACTAATCAACTAGATATAACGAAAAGCCATGAACAATAGAAAAGCAACTAATAATATGAAAACAATTAATCCATTTACCATTTCAAATTTGGTACTCTTATATTTAACTCCTACAGCAACCGTAGCTAAAGCCCCACCAATTAATCCTCCAATATGAGCAAAGTTATCAATTCCAGAAGATGTGAACCCAATTATCAAGTTAAGAATAATTAAAGGAATAATTTGACTTTTCAAAACACTACCCAAATATACTCGGTAATGATATCCAAAGTATAAAAGAGACCCCAGTAATCCAAATATTGCTCCACTAGCACCGACACTTGCAACATTACCATTTAGAATAATTGATAATAAACTAGCTGTTAAAATACTAGCAAAGTAAATAAAAATAAATTTAAATTTTCCCATGAAATTTTCTATTTGGCTACCTATTATATATAAAGAATAACAATTAAGTAACAAATGAAGAATATTCGCATGTAAAAAAGCCCCCGTAAACAAGCGATAATATTCATGAAATCTAACAATATAAGGTCCATAAGTGGCAAAAGTATTAATAAAATACTCATACTGTCCAAAAAGTGACATAATTAGATAAATAATAACATTTATAGCAATCAAAGAAATAGTTATAATGTTTTTCTTCGGTTTAAATATCTCTTCTACTTTTTCTGCATCTTCCTTGTTTTTATGATTTATATCATTAGTAATTTTAATAAATAATTGTAATCCCTCTTCAGAAAACTTTAATTTTTTATTAATATCTGGGAAATATTTATATAGAAAATCATATTTTTTAATATCTTTTTCATCATATAAATAAATACAATCAATATCACCAGTCTCAGTTAAATCGACATTGTCACCCAAATCAGTAAAAATACTTAAAGCATTCATCTTTAATGAAAAAGTTTTCTTTTTAATCTTTTTTAAAATATGTCTTGCTTTATATAAATCAAATTCTAATTGTTCATCATTATGAATATGGTTAGATACAATTCTAATAATCTTATAATCATTTTCTAAGTTTTCTAACCAAATTTCATCTTCAGCACCTTGTAAAATTATAGGATTATAATTCTTCTCAGTAATAAAGTAATGTAGCAATTTCATAACAATTAGATTTTTTCTATCTAACGATTCATCCATAATCATTCTCCTCTTTCAATAATTATATACTATTTCTTTTAATAAATAAAGCAATTAAAAAAAAATAACACTTTAAAATGCTATTTTTCATTGCTATTCTGGTAACAAAATAACGGTTGAATTATTATCAAATGATAAATCTTTCTTTATTTTATTTAATTTATCTAAGTTCATTTTTCTAATCATCGGTATTTTATCAGGAACGATTTCTTTATATTCCATAATATCACTAATTAAGTTATCAACCGTGATTTCCACATTATCGGTCATAACTACCTCCGATGAAATCCATACTTTCTTACAACGTTCTACTTCTTCTTCGGTAATTTGATAATTTGCTATTTCTTCTTTTATATTGGCAATTAGCTCTTTAGGATTCATACTTTCAATCCAAAAAGTAATAACTAAGAAATCATCAACTATCATTCGTTCAAATATTAAAGAATTTAATAAATTTTTAGCCATCATTTCTTCACGAAATGTTGAGGAAGTACCAAAGACAATATTAAGTATCATACCTATATATAAATTATAAGTAAATAAGTCTTCCTTAATATCTTTAAGGGACAACTTAATAGAAAAACCAGCTTTAGGACTAGCAACATTATGACAAGGAATTTCTACTAATTCTTTATTTACTCTAATAGGTTCATCAACTCCTTTGATTTGTGGCTTTGGAGCTAGTTTTTTATCTTTTAATAAAGGATGATTTTTGATTAAATCCATAATTTCTTCTGGATTAAAATTACCACCTACTACTATTCCCATATTACTAGGTTGATAAAAAGTATTATAACACTTATATAATTGTTCCTTAGTAATTTTATCAATTGTATCTATATATCCTGCTATATCATTTCTAATAGGATGAACTTTAAAAAGTGCTTTTTCTACTTCTTCCGTTAAAATCCACTCTGGATTATCATCATACATATTAATTTCTTCAGCAATAATCCCTTTTTCTTTTTCCACATTTTCATCAGTAAAATAAGGACTGTTAACATACTCAATTAAATATGATAAGTTTTCTTTTAAATTATTGGTTCCATATACAATATAACGTGTTGCTTTAAAACCCGTTGAAGCATTACAACCGGTACCACTTTTAGCAAAAAATTCAAATGGTACTTCACCATCTTCTTGCTCAAACATTTTATGTTCTAAAAAGTGAGCAATTCCTAAAGGCACTTTAATTTCTTTTTTTTCACCATTAGGGACAAATTCAATATTAATAGAACCAAACTTAGTAAAATAACTCATAAAATAGTTCTTTTTATTAGGAAAAGGTAATAAATAAACATTTAGTCCATTAGATAGCTCCTCGTGAAAAATAAAAGTATCAGTTCCTTTTAATTCTTTTTTATTCATCATTCTTCACCCCTTCCAACAAATAAACAGTATCTATCTTTACTTTTTTACTAATTTTAATAATATCTTCTTTCGTAACGGTCATTATTTTTTCTCGTCTTATTTCTGGAATGTCAACATTTAAAATGCTTGAAGCATAATAAGCTGATATAATTTGGGTAGGATAATCATACATCTCATCTAAAACACTGATATATCTTGTTTTGGCTTTGGCAATCATATCTTCATCAAATTTACCTAATTCGATTTTTTTCATTTCTTTTTTAATTAGACTAATAACTTTTTTAAAATTCTGTGATGCTATTCCGGATGAAATAATCATAAGATTATCCACTTTATTAGAAGTTGAAGATATATAATAACATAAAGAATTTTTTTCTCTTACTTCTTGAAATAGTAATGATTCACTACCTCCACCTAAAACAATATTGTACAAGGTTAAAACATAATTTTTTTCAAAATCACTTAGGTCGTGCGTCTTACATCCAATCGTTAACTTTGCTTGATTAATATTATCTTTTTCTATTACAGTTTTAGTACGCATTCTAATTTTATTATGAGTAATAATAGGGTCAATCTTTTTCTTTTTATAAGTATTAAATTTAAACTTTTCTTTTATCATACTTTCCATTTCTTGAAAGTCAATGTCCCCTATCACGAATATTTCAATATTACTAGTCGTAATAAATTTTTGATAATATTCATATAAATTTTCTCTAGTTATCTTTTCTAGGTCTTCAAGATAACCAAAACCATGATAACTATATGGCATCTTTGCATCCATTACTTCGAGCATTCTAATCATGCTATATTTTCTAGTATCTTCTTTTAGGCTTTCAATTTGAAGACGCATATTGTTTTTTACAACTTGGAAAGAAGTGGCATCAAATTTATCATCAGTCACATTAGGATTAAAAATAACTTCTTTTAAGAAATCAAGGCTTTTTTCAGCCATGCCCTTTTCTGTATATTTCTCATTTAAAAAATATAAATTAATATCGGTATTATAATAATTACCTAATCGATAACAAGTGGAATATACACTAGCAGCATATAAATCCTGTGATGCGGTGGCAAGGGATTTTTTCGTTGCATACTTTTTGGAAGAATACGTAAGAACATCTGATAAGAAATTTCTTTTAGTAATATCTTCTTTTTTTATTTCATCACTAAAAATCACTTGAATATTAACAGTTTTGAATTTATCTGTTTTAATCAAATGTAAGTTATATGAACCTAATTCTATCTTTTTATATTGCATAATCCACCTCGCTATTTATTATACTCACTATTCTTTTTTTTATTAAATAATTGCTACTATATTAGCAATTATTATAACCTTACTACCTTACATTATACCATAGGAAAATGCTTTTGAATTGACTTTTGACACAATTTTACTTATAATAATCAACTAGGTGATAAGTCATGAGTAAATATGAATGGGATTTAGATTATTTATATAAAATGCGTGAAGATTTAAAAAAAATGGCGGAAAATACTAATGACCCTAGAGAGTCTGAAGAATTATCATTCGCTAGAGATACTTACAGTTGTCTTATTGGTTATTATGATAATCGTATTAACGATAGTAATCGAGAGGAATGCGATGATGATTTTGATTATGATTTTAATTCAATTACTGTATCTTCATTTATAAATAATACTTTACGTAAAATTGAACCTACTAAAATAGCTTTTATATTAGAGGCCTTTGAAATAGCTAAAAAATATATTATGCCTATGACACAACAAGAGAAAACCCTATATCCATATGATCGCATGACTAATGATGACTTAGTAAATATTACAAATCAAATATATCAAAGTATTCCTAATAAAGATTTTTATAATGCTTTTAAAGAAATAATTGATAGTAACAAACACTTACTTCATATTAAAAATAGTAAAAAAATACCTCTATCAAAATTGGGCCTAACCATAGTAGATACTTATAATCATATACCATATGCTATTGTTGCTAGGAATAATAGTATTGAGGATATTTTGACTTTAGTCCATGAATGTGCTCATATGATTTTAAATAAAAACTATTCTTCAAATTATTTTGAAACTAAACAATCAGTTTATGGGGAAGTTGAAGGATACTTTATGGAATTATTAGCTAACACATATTTGCAAAATATAGGATTTCCCGAGTCAGTTTTAAATTCATATCTTACCTTTGATTTACAAAATTACATCAATCAAATGGTTTCTACTTTTATTGCTAAAACCATTATAGAAAATACTGATGAACAAGATAATGTTGATATAAATAAAGTTAATGCGCATTTAAGTGATAAAAATCCTCTAATAAAGATAGGAAAATACGATGCTATTTTGTATACAAATGAACAATTTGAGTATTGGGTTGATGATTGTTGTTCTTATCTAACTAGTTTAGACTTATATAATTTGTATTTAAAAGATCCAGAAAAAGCTATCTATGACTTAATCCAAATACAAAATTTATCAGGAGAAAACCCTAGAAGTGAGCTTAGTAGTATCGATGTTACTTTCTTTAATGATGGATATAGTAATTTTAATAAGCATTGTCAAAAATTATTAGGGGAAAAGAAAACTGTAGTGAAATAATTGCAGTTTTTTTGTTTATATAAGATTGTATCATAGTCCTTAAATAAAAGAATATTAGTAATTTAATACAAAATAAAGTATTATTTTTACGATAGTTATAATTAGTCTTATCTTTATTAATTTTACTAGATGGTTATTCAGCATATGATATAATTATATTAATTGATTTTCTTTTAAAAAGAATTTTATGAAAAAGAAAGATGAATTAGTGACTATAGACTGTTATTTGGTTACAAGTATATTATTGTATTTAACAGTTTAAGTATAATGAATTATATTTTTAGGAGGTATGAAATATGGGTAAGACAATAGTAACTAAATCGATAAATTTATGGTTAATCGATGCTAACGATAATAAAATAACATTAACAATTCCGTTTGCCAATATATACGTTTTAGAATTGGAAAATATTACTACTACAGTAGGCCATAATTCTAAAGGTGAATTTATGGAGTTTTTGATTTGTAATAATCTTAATTTAAAATTATATAAAGAAAAATTAACAGATGAAGAATATACGGCACTATATAGTCACGACATTTTATCAATAACATTAAATTTTAATAATAATACTTCTAAATCTTATAATGTTATTTGGAAATTTGTTAATAATCGTAATAGTTTACAAGTTGTTGATGAGGATCAAACAATTTTAAAGATATTTATAGGGTAAATTGGAATATATCGATTACTTTAAAGTAGAAAAATCATTCTTTTTTATAGCCAGAATGATTAATTCTATCAATATAACCGCTATAATAAAAATGAATATATAGCGTAAAAAAAGAAATGTCTATAAATTAATTATTTGACATTTCTTTTTTATTATTCTTCATCACTTATTGGTTCATTTTCGAGTTTTACTAATACTTCTCTTGGCTTTGAACCATTTTGAGGGCCAATAATACCACGCTCTTCAAGTAAATCAATAATTCTAGCGGCTCTATTATACCCTAATTTAAATCTCCTTTGTAATAAAGAGGCACTAGCTTTACCTGTCTTTACAACGAATTCGACGATATCATTATATAAAGGGTCATCGTATTCTTCATCTTGAATTTCAACTTCTCCACCAGCATTACCCATATCTTTAGCAGCGGTTAAGTTCATAAATCTTTCATCATATTGAGCCTTTTGCTGTGATACAGTATAATCAACGATTTTTTGTAGCTCTTCATCAGATACATATGCTCCTTGTACACGTTGAGGAATGCTTTCCCCCATTGGTAAGAATAGCATATCTCCTTTACCTAGTAATTTTTCAGCACCGATCATATCAAGAATGGTACGAGAATCAATACTAGATGATACCGCAAAAGATATACGTGATGGAATATTAGCTTTAACAACACCAGTAATAACATCCGTTGAAGGTCTTTGGGTAGCAATGATTAAATGAATTCCAGCTGCTCTTGCCATTTGCGTAATTCTCATGATAGAATCTTCAACTTCCTTACTAGCTACTAGCATCAAATCAGCCAACTCATCGACAAAAACAACAATATATGGCATTTTTTTAATGCGATCTGTATCAACCCTATTAGCGTTTTCTTTTTCAACCCATTCATTGTAAGTAGCTATATTCTTTACATTCTTTTCACTAAATAAATCATAACGCGATTCCATTTCACTAACTATTTTTTGCAAAGCAACACTTGCCTTTTTAGGATCAGTTACAACTGGCATCATTAAATGTGGAATACCATTATACATACTAAGTTCTACCTTTTTAGGGTCAACCATCATAAGTTTTACCTCATCAGGTTTAGTACGCATAAGAATGGAAGCAATAATACAGTTAATGCATACTGATTTACCACTACCGGTAGCACCTGCCACTAATAAGTGTGGTGTTTTATCTATTTCACAAAAAATACTATTACCCATAATATTCTTACCAAGCGCTACTAACAATTTACTATTGGCTTTATTGCTTGGAACTGTCTCTAATATTTCTCTTAACGATACTGGAGAAGTAGTATCATTAGCTACTTCAATTCCTACTGTACTCTTACCAGGAATTGGTGCCTGAATACGAACATCCTTCTTGGCTAAAGCTAACGAAATCTCTCTATTAATACTAAGTAATCTACTTAACTTAGTACCACTTTGAATCTCCATCTCATATTGCGTAACACTAGGACCACTATTAACTTCAACTACTTTACCATTAATGCCAAAATCTTTTAATACTCGTTCCAAAATAACAATATTGTTTTCAATAGATGCTTGGTTATTAGGGTTTTTATTTCTAGAAGGAGGATTTAAAAGAGATAATGGCGGTAATTTATAGTTAGTATTGCTTACTACTTCATTAGAAGTTCCATCATTCACTACTACTTTATTATCAATAACCGTTTCCTGGTCTTCCTCTTTTGGCATCTCTTGTTCTTTATGTGTTAGTTCCTCGATACTAGAAATAACCATTTTATTATCGGTATTATCATTAATAACAACAGCTGGTTCTATTGGTTCTTCCTCGCCATCATCATCACCATGTCTGTGATGCGGTAACATATTCTTGCCCTTTTTTAAACCGCTTTTAATAACATCGATAATGGAAATTCCTGTAAATAAGCATCCTCCAGCAACCATTAAAATAATAGCTACAATCTTAGTCCCTGAGTAATCAAATAACATATCAAAAAGTACAGCTAGAGTGCATCCTAGTAATCCACCACCACTAGGAGTAAATCCACTTCCCCGCATAATTGCATCAAAATTAGCCATAAGACTATTTAAAGTTTCTTGAAAAATAATAATAGATTCGCCTTCATTTAACTTAATATAACTTAAATGAGAAAAAACTAAAATACCAATGGCTAAAATATAAATACCTACTAACCTCGTTGTAAAAAACTTAGGAACTTCGCGTTTTAACAATAAATAGCCACCAACAACAAAACATGCTGCTAGAAATACGACATCCCAACTTCCCACTAAGAAAACGGCAAACGACCTAGCTAAGCGACCTACTAATCCTAGTGGTTTATTCATACCAATTCCCAATACTGCTAATAAAATAAAAGCAAGTCCGTATAATTCAGTCATATATGGGAATTTTTTACTTTTTTCTTCTCTCCTCTTTTTCTTTTTTGCCATTTTATCAACTCCATATGCCTAAGTTAATTATATCACGAGACTAAAGATATACAAATATGATTTTCACATTTTTACACATTTATAATACCCAAAAACAATATATTATAACTACTCTTCACTAGTTAATTTATCTAAATAATCTTGAAATTCTTTTGGAAGAGGACTTTCACAATAAATTTCTTTATTAGTGACTGGATGAATAAATCTAATACTCTTAGAATGCAAGAATTGTCCAAATGGTGTTGTCTTTTTACTTTTACCATATACCGGATCATTTACAATAGGATAACCAATGTAATTCATATGTACTCTAATTTGATGGGTCCTTCCTGTTTCTAATTTACATTCAATTAAAGTTTTGTCACGATATCTTTTCAATACACGAAAATGAGTCACTGCATCTTTACTATTGACATCCGTTACCATCATTTTCTCCCTATTATTAATATCCCTACCAATAGGGGCATCAATAGTACCAGTATCATGCTTAATTACACCTTCAACTAAAGCTATATAACGACGTTCTACTTCCTTATTCTTTATCATATTACTAAGCATATCATGAACTTCATCATTCTTAGCAACTACCAATAATCCACTAGTATCCTTATCAATACGGTGAACAATACCAGGACGCATCTTATCTTTACTACTTAAATTAAAACGATACATTAAAGCATTAACTAATGTCTTGGAATAATTACCTGGAGCGGGATGAACCACCATACCACTTGCTTTATTCACAACTAATAAATACTCATCCTCATAAACGACATCAATCGGAATATTTTCAGGTATAATATCTACTTCAAATGATAAGTCATCTTCTACTGTTATCAAATCATCTTCCTTAACTATATAACTAGCATTTATTTCTTTTCCATTGACCATGATTCTGCCATCATCAATCAATTTTTGGACTTTACTTCTAGAAATTTCTAATTTATCCCGCAAATACTGATCAATTCTTAAATTACTAACTTCTACTTTTATTTCCATTTAGATCACCTAACACTTCTATTACCATAATAATAACGCCAACTACTATTAAAATATCTGCTATATTAAATACGGGAAAATTATATCCAAAAATATTAAAATTCAAAAAATCTACTACATAACCCCTAAAGATACGGTCTAATAAATTCCCAAAAATACCACCTATTAATAAACCATAACTAATACTAGATAATTTAGTAATTAAAGTATTACTGTAAATATATTTATTTATAATTAACAAAGTAATGACACTAATACAAATCAATATAATCATGTTATTACTTAATATTCCCCATGCTCCTCCAGTATTTTCTACATAAGTCAAATTAAAAAAATGAGGAATAATTACTTTGTCAGTTAAATATCTACATACCAATAATTTTACTATTTGATCTAAGGTGATACCTATACCTGCAATTAAATAAATCACTTTCTTCATACTTTTCACCAACAATCATATTTTATCAAAAAAAAAGATAATTATAAAGTAATATTTACCAAAATAACATCTTCACCTATTTTAGTAATATTCTTCCAATTAATCTCTGTATCTACTCCTTTATTAATAAAAGAGAAAAAATTACGATTGGGCTCTATTACTAAAGCCTCTATTACCCCATTAGCTTCATTAATTCTAACATCAATAATATTTCCTATATTTTTTCCATCAATAACATTGACAATATCCTTACTTTGCAAATCGGACAAACGCATAACACTTCACCTAGTAATATTATATGAAAACAATAAGTTATTATTGCATTTTTTCGAAAATATGATAATATATCTATTACGAAAGGGTGTTTAGGTATGAATAACAATTATTGTAACCATGGTAAATCATTTATAAAGGTACCTTTTGATTATAGCGATGAAGACTTTTGTTGTTCTCATGATGAGGTATTGAGAATTACGCCACATTCTAATAAAGAACCTTATTATTTCTGCCACTTATGTCAAAAAATTATACCTGATAATATGGTTAGTGATAAAGCATGTATAGTAGATTGTTGTGAAGATAACATAAGCATGAGGTTAAAAAAATTATATGATGCTGAAAAAAAAAATGCATCTTCACTTCAAAAGAAGAAGACGATTTTTTAAAAAATATTGGGAAAACAATAATATTTATTGCCTATTAGCTATCTTGTTGCTAATAGGTTTTTTTGTTGTTATAATTTTAATTTCATTCTATCTATTAAATTTTTAGGATTTTCTTGTAACTCAGAATATAATTTATGCTCATTTCTAATTTGTTTAATAAAATTTAATTCTTCTTTAGAAATTTTCATTCCATATTGTTCTTTTTCTTCAGATATAGTAAAGTAGTCTCTTCCTGTTAAGTAATCAATACTTACCTGTAATTCATCGGCCAATAAAACAAGCATCTCTATTGATGGAGTCCTATCACCTTTTTCAAAGTGACAAATAGTTGATTTTTGTACTTTTATTAATTTTCCTAAATCTTCTTGAGTATATTTTTTTGATAGCCTAGCTTCTTTTAATCGCCTAGTTAAAATCTCCATCATCTAACACCTCAATTCTCGGTGTTAATTATAAGTTAACTAATTTATAGTTTGTTCGAAGTTGACAAATAGTCAACTTTATATATAAAAATTAAGTCAACCTATTTACGCAAAATAAATGAATTGTTTTTTTTAATTTGTATAATATTGACAAAAACAGCTTATTAATCGAATAACTATTTACTGTTTCATAAAATGGCATAAAGCCCTTTCACAGCAAAATAAAAACCCTTATATGTAAGGGTTCATTTTAATATATGGTGACCAGTACGGGATTCGGACCCGTGAGTGCCGCCGTGAAAGGGCGGTGTGTTAAGCCACTTCACCAACTGGCCAAAAAAAATGGCGCTCGATGTAGGACTCGGACCTACGACCTGCCGGTTAACAGCCGGATGCTCTACCAACTGAGCTAATCGAGCACTAACTGAAGTCTTTTTTTAGAAGACTTCTTTATTATATATGCTTTTTTATTACTTTGCAATACCTTTTTTTATTTATTTACATTTTTTTTACTTTTATTAATAATCACAACTACCAGGAGTTCTTGGAAATGGGATAACATCACGAATATTATCGACACCTGTTAAATAAATTAATAATCTCTCAAATCCCATACCAAATCCAGAATGATAACATCCACCAAATTTTCTTAGATTGCAGAACCAATCAACAGTTTCTTTATCGACATGCATCTCATCAATTCTTTTTAATAGTTTATCGTAATCTTCTTCCCTTTGGGAACCACCCATAAGCTCCCCTGCCCCAGGAACCTCTAAATCAACTGCAGCAACAGTTTCATTATCAGCATTTAATTTCATATACCATGCCTTAATATCTTTTGGCCAATTAGTAATGAAGACTGGACCGTTAAAGTACTCTGTAATATACTTTTCATGTTCCTTGGCAATATCATCACTATAACTAGGTTCAAATTCCCATTTAACATCAGCTTTTTTCAAAATATCTACTACTTCATGATGCGTAATTCTAGTAAATTTAGAATTTACTAATTTAGTTAATTTATCTTTTAAACCTACCTCGACAAATTGATCAAAGAAATCAATCTCTAATGGACATTTTTCAAGAACATAGTTAACAACAAATTTTAGCATATCTTCCTCAATATCCATAAGGCCATCTAAATCACAAAAAGCTATTTCTGGTTCGATCATCCAGAACTCATTCGCATGTGTCTTCGTATTTGATTTTTCGGTACGGAAAGTAGGCCCAAATGTATAAATTTTTTTATACGCCATAGCAAAGGCTTCACCATGTAGTTGACCAGTTCCCGTTACAAAAGCCGTTTTACCAAATAAATCTTTACTCATATCCACTTTACCATCAACATAAGGTAATTTATTAAAATCAAGAGTCGTGATTTTGAACATTTGGTCAGACCCTTCACAATCGGCCGTAGTAATTAAAGGAGTATGAACATAAACATAGTTATTACTTTGAAAATATTCATGAATAGCCATGGCGGCAATACTTCTAACACGGAAAACAGCATTGAATAAGTTTGTCCTTGGTCTTAAATAAGCCTGCTCTCTTAAAAATTCTCTAGTATGTCTTTTAGGTTGGATAGGATAATCTTCAGGACTATCTCCTTCGACTTTTATTTCAATGGTCTTTAATTCATAATCTTGCTTACCGCCCTCGGACTCTACTATTGTACCTTTAACTGTAATAGCGCTTCCAATATGAATTTTTTGAATATCATCAAAACTCTTTAAACTACTATCGTATACTACTTGTAAGTTTTTAAAACTTGTTCCATCATTGAAATCAATAAAACCGAACTCTTTTTGCTTACGATGATTTCTTACCCAGCCTTGTAAAATAATTTCTTTACCTAACAAATCTTTTTCTTTCTGATATACATCTTTTAAATCTAACAACATTTTATCTCCTCCTCTTTAAAATATAAAAAAGCAGTAACTTTCCCTAAAGGGACGAATTACTGTAATATCCGCGGTACCACCCTAATTATCATAAATGATCTCTTATTAAGACTATTCTTTTTAACGGTAGACTACCGGCTTACATTACTCTAGTTCACATAAGCAGCTCCGAAGTGTTATTCACAATACCATGGTAGTGTTAGCATCACACCAAATTCCTAACTCGCTCTTACTTATAAATATTGCTACTTCTCTTCATCAAAGTTATTAATCTAAGTATAACCACTCTTTGTTAATAAGTCAATATTTTATTTTGTCCTATTCTCTATTCTATTATTCAACATTAATATTATTTAGTCTTGCTTGCTTTTTACCAATTGTTTAGGAATTAAGTTATATTTTATATTATTAAAAGGGATTAATTTATCATCCATATCTGATAATAATAAATTATTTAATTCTACTACATTCTCTTTATCGGTATCTTTTATAGTAATCGCATAGACACTAGTATATTTAACTGAGGGATGTGAATAGCAAATAGGAACATGAACTACTAAACTTCCCATATCATTAACATAAATTCCATTATGATGGCTATGTCCTCTTAAAACCATGTCAAATTTTTCATCACCATACAATTGCACTATTTCTTTATCATACTTACCATTTTTATTAATTGTAAAGGGATGCTGTAATAAAATATTTCTATCGCCTATTCTTATTCTACTATTTTTATATCCTAAAAAATGCATATCTAATCTACGCCTAGATATTATCTTAGATATATCAATCCCACTTTGAGCACATCTATAATCATGATTGCCTAATATATAAAGAGTATCAACATTATCACTTTTAGGATAATTTCTAGTTAGAAAATCCACTTGTTCCTGCGTAGTAAATCTTTTAAGTCTATTAGTCTGTTGACCATCAAGTGGCAATCCTTCAATCATATCCCCCAAATGAATAACATATCTAATATTATTATTCTCTGCATATTGATAAACTTTTTTTATTAAATTTAAATTTTCATATATATTATTTAAATGGGTATCAGAAATAGTCATAAAAGTAAATTTTGAACTTGTGACCAAAGTAACATTATCTTGTAATGCTGTTAATGGTTGGTCACCTAATATAAATTTTACATCATATTCATTAAAAAGACGCTTAATTATGTATCCCTTATTTTCTAATTCATTTAACTTATATGCTATATCTGAAGCACATAATCTCGTCTCTTCTTTCATCGTTTTAAGAGTTACACCTTGCTCTAATAATTTAATTATTTTTTTATTAACATCAACCATAAAAATCCCCCTAGGTTTTAATATACCACATTCTGCCAATAAACGCGCTATTTAAATAATGTTTTACATTTTTCGTTCATAATATCATCAATTAAGTTTGAAACACTTGAATATTCCTTAATAGCATATTTTTTTATCTCTTCTACGGAATCTTTCATACAATAACCATTAAATCCTTTTATCATTTCTAGATCACTATATCCATCACCAATTGTATATATCATAGGATCTACTTCATCTATCATCTTCATTAAATATGAAATTGCATCTTTCTTATTAGTCTTGTTAGAAATTATTTCTACTAAATCTTTCCCAACAAAATAGGCTTTAACATACTTACCATATTTTTGATTAATGTACTGAGCCTTATTAAACGCATACTTCTTATCAGCGTATTTAACATTTATTTTAGTAAGATCTTTAGTCTCAAAATCAACTCTACTATCTTTACCACTACAACAAAAATAGCTAATGCTTTGATCTAAGTCCAAATCATCTTTTATTTTGGGAATAATCTTATTATCCATTGCTATATTAAATAAAATGTTGCCTTGATTATCAATAATAGTTGCCCCATGATTTAATATTGCATAATTATAATTGAATTTATAGATATCTAATTTATGATAGAAATCAAAATAACTTCTGCCGGTGGCTATAACAAACAAATTACCTAAAGACATAAATTTATCAACACTTTGCTTATTAAGTTCCATATCATCATCATTAAGATAAAAGGTTGAATCATAATCACTAACTAAAATTTTCTTCATAACATTACCACCCTAAATTAATTATATCACTCATAATAATGATTAGTAAATTAGTGAATTTCCAAATTAGCGATAGTTAGAATTTTTGTACAAAATGTTATTTGGGTATTTATTTTTTTGGATAGTTGTGTTAAACTATCATTTGTAAATTGGTTTGCGGGCTGTTAGCTCAGTTGGTAGAGCAACTGACTCTTAATCAGTGGGTCTAGGGTTCGAATCCCTAACAGCCCACCAAATTGATATTAAACTTGGAACTTTTCCAAGTATAAGAAAGCGACTTGATAAAAGTACGCTTTTATGTTATTATGAATATGCAAGGAAAACTTGCATAAAATAAAACGGAACATTCAATATCGCATGTTGAGTGTTGCCATATAGTTTGGTTTCACCTAAATCATTGCTGAGTTAGGTGATTTTCTTTTTATATTAAAACTATGAATAGTAATAATATTAAAAGGAAGATAAATATTAATAAAGAAAAAATTAATAAATCTTTCTTATTCATATTATCGCCTCCCTTCATCTAGAAGTTTGGCAATCACCCAACTATTGAATGTTCCTAAAAACAATTTACTATAGGTTAACGATAATATCAATTAAATATACATATATTTACATTGCCAAATTATACCAACTTAAATATATTGATAAAACTCAGTGAATGTGTTATTATGAATATGCAAAGGAAGATTGCATAAAATAAAAAGGAGCATTCAATATCTCGAGTTGAGTGCTGCCATATATAGTAGTTCACCTAAATCAAGTTGCTTGAGTTAGGTGATTTTCTTTTTATATTAAAACTATGAATAGTAATAATATTAAAAGGAAGATAAATATTAATAAAGAAAAAATTAATAAATCTTTCTTATTCATATTATCGCCTCCCTTCATCTAGAAGTTTGGCAATCACCCAACTATTGAATGTTCCTAAAAACAATTTACTATAGGTTAACGATAATATCAATTAAATATACATATATTTACATTGCCAAATTATACCAACTTAAATATATTTTGAGTTTAGGTGAAAAAAATAGTTGACAAAGAAAAAGTGAAAATGTGTTATCCACAAATTCACTTTTTTAATACAAAAATAAGGAAAACATCCCTTTTGTTTAGTATAATAAAGTTGAAAAAAATAAACATCATAGTAAACAAAAATATTGGAGGTGCTTTCCTATGAATAATTGTACAATGAATACATATGAAATGAAAAGAGAAATTCGTAATTTTTCACAAAAATTTAATTGAAAAATGAAATGTCAATTTAAATATGCTTATAGACATTAAGTCGTTCAACTGTTTTTTTATTTTAG
>CANQGH010000032.1 GCA_947601845.1 uncultured Bacilli bacterium
CTAGAAAGAGTAACAATATTATACTAGTAAATAAATGATTTGCAACTTCATCCATTTACTAATCAGTATTATACGTGATATAATTATTGTGAAGATATGGAGGATATATGAAAAAAACAATTAGAGATTTTGACTTATTAGATAAGAAAGTTTTAATTAGATGTGACTTTAATGTCCCTATTAAAGAGGGGAATATAGTAGATGATAACCGCATTGTCGAGAGTGTTCCAACAATTAAATACGCTATGGATAAAGGCGCTAAAGTAATTTTATTTTCTCATTTAGGAAGAGTAAAAACAGAAGAAGATAAGATTAAGAATGATTTGAGTCCTGTAGCAATACGCTTAAGTGAATTATTAGGTAAAAAAGTTAAATTTATTCCTGTTACTAGGGGTAAAGCATTAGAAGATGCTGTTAATGAAATGTCACAAGGTGATGTTGTTTTGGTTCAAAATACTCGTTATGAAGATTTGGAAGGTAAATGTGAAAGTGGTAACGATAGCGAATTAGGCAAATATTGGGCATCTTTAGGTGATATATATATTAATGATGCATTTGGCACAGCTCATAGAGCACATGCTTCTAATGTAGGTATTGCTAATAATTTACCATCAGGAGTTGGTTTCTTGATCGAAAAAGAATTACAACAATTATCAATATTAGATAACCCAGAACATCCATTTGTTGTTATTTTAGGCGGAAGTAAGGTTTCCGATAAAATTGAGGTTATTAAGAATTTAGTAAAAAAAGCTGATAAAATTTTAATTGGTGGTGGAATGAGTTATACTTTCCAAAAAGCTAAAGGGCTAAATATAGGAACATCAATTGTCGATGAAGAAAGTCTTGATTTTACTAAAGAAATGTTAACAAAATATAGTGATAAAATAGTTCTTCCAGTGGATGTTAAAGTAACAACGGAATTTTCTAATGACAGTCCTAGTCATATTGCTAAAGTAGAAGAGATTGCATCTAATGAAATGGGACTAGATATTGGGCCAGCCACAGTAGACTTATTTTCATCTATTTTAGATACGGCTAAAGTTATCTTTTGGAACGGCCCTGTCGGTGTATATGAATTTTCTAATTATATAGAGGGTACAAAACGACTATTAGAAAAAGTATCAAGTAGTAGTGCCAAAACAATTTTAGGTGGTGGTGATGTAGTAGCAGCTAGTAGTAATTTGGGATATAAAGATAAAGTTACTCATGCTTCTACTGGTGGCGGAGCCACTTTAGAGTACATTGAAGGTAAAGAATTGCCAGGAATAGCAGTTATTGATGATGTTGAATAACTATGGAGCATATAAAAAATCTTAGAAAAAATGCCGTTGTATTAATATTTATATTAATTATAATTCTATATTTTGTATTAAAAGATGATTTTAATAATATTATTGATACATTGGCTAAAGCTGATTTACGTTGGATTTTTTTCGCGATACTTTTTGTATTTGCATATTGGCTATTAAAAGCTTTATGTTTACATATGATATCTAGAGAATATTCACATAAAATAAAATTTATAGATATGGTAAAACTTACTTTGATTACTCAGTTTTTTAATGGAATTACGCCTTTTTCAACAGGTGGTCAACCTATGGAAATATATTATCTATCAAAGATGGGAATAAAAGCAACTAGAGGTACCAATATTATTGTTCAAAACTTTATTCTTTATCAAGTGGCACTAATTACACATGGATTGATTGCTATAATTTTAAATTATAAATTCCATTTTTTTAAGAACATTCCTATATTGAAAGAATTAACTCTTATTGGGTTCTTAGCAAATACCATAGTAGGAATAGTATTATTATTTATTAGTTTTTCTACTAAATTTAATACAAGAATAATAAACTTAATAATAAGCATAGGTGCTAAATTAAAATTTATTAAAAATAAAGAAAAAACTCGTGAAAAATGGATGGAACGATTAAGTGAATTTCATGAAAGTGCTACTCTTTTGTCTAATAAAAAAATATTACTTATTAAGGGATTTTTATATAATTTCCTTAGCTTATTAATGTTATATACCATTCCGTTATTTATTATTTATAGTATGGGTAATTTTGATATTAATGTAGTGGAGGCCATTACATCTTCTGCTTATGTGTTAATTATTGGAGCTTTTGTACCAATACCTGGTGGTAGTGGTGGCATTGAATATGGATTTATGCAATTCTTTGGTAATTTTATTAAAGGAAGTATTTTGGGAGCCAGCTTATTGGTTTGGCGATTTATTACTTATTATTTAGGTATAATTTTAGGCGCTATTACAATTAACTTTTTTAAAGGAGAGAAAGAAGTATGAGAATAGGTTTATTTACAGATACTTATCCACCATATATTAATGGAGTATCTACTAGTGTATGCATGTTAAAGCATGCATTGGAAAAGAAAGGACATCAGGTTTTTGTTGTTACAGTTAATAATGATAGTCTAAAGTACAAATTTGAAGATGATAATACCGTTATAAGAATACCAGGAATTCCTGTTGGAATATATGATTATAGATTAACTGGTGTATATCCCTTAAGAGCTATCAATATTATAAGAAAATGGAAATTAGATATTATTCATTCTCATACGGAATTCGGGGTGGGAACTTTTGCTAGAATTATAGCAAAACAATTTAATATACCACTTGTTCATACATATCATACAATGTATGAAGATTATGTTCATTATATTACGCATGGTTATTTTAATAAATCAAGTAAAAAAATAGTAGAATATTTAACTCTCTTTTATTGCGATAAAACCGCTAATGAATTAATCGTTCCTACTAAAAAGACGTATGATTTATTCAAGAATAAGTATGAAGTAAATCGTAATGTTTATATAGTACCAACAGGTATTGAAATAGAGAGATTTTTTAAAGAGAATGTTGATAAAAATAAAGTTACTGATTTAAAGAAAAAGTTGATGCTTTTAAAAGATGATTTTACTATTGTCTTTGTAGGAAGAATTGCCGAAGAGAAAAATATTGATTTCTTAATTGAAGCTCAAAAAGAAATTGTTAAAAAGTATAATAATATCAAGTTAATTATTATAGGGGATGGTCCTGATAGTGATAATTATAAAAAATTAACCAAGAAGCTTAAGATTGAAGATAATGTTATCTTTACTGGTAAGGTTCCTTGGGAAGAAATACCTTGTTATTATCAACTTGCTGATGTATTTGCAACGGCATCGACTACTGAAACGCAAGGATTAACCGTTATTGAAGCTATGGCTGGTGGAGTGTGTCCATTATGTATAGATGATGAAAGTTTCAGAAATGTAGTAGTTAGTGATTTGAATGGTGAAATATTCAAAAACAAAAAGGAATATATTAAGATTGTTTTAGACTTATATAATGATGAGATTAAACTACAAAGACTTTCTAAACAAGCACGACTTAATGCTGAAAGATATAGCTCTAAATATTACGCCGAAGGGGTATTAGATGTATATAATCATGCCTTAGGCGGTAAAAAAGAAAAATTCAAATTATCCAATCTATTTAATAAATTGAGGAGAAAATAATGAAAAAATTAATTGTAGGGAATCAAAAGTCATATTTGAAAAGTAATGAAGTAAATGATTTTATTGCAGGTCTTAGGATGGTTAAAGATTTGAGTCATGTTCTTATATGCCCAAGTTCTATTTATATGGAGCGTTATATAAAACATAATTTTATAACGGGATGTCAAGATGTATCTAAATATCCAAGTGGTGCTGATACTGGAGAATTATCTATTGAGCAAATAAAAAGTATTGGAGCATCATTTTCATTAGTTGGGCACAGTGAACAACGTAGTAGAAAGAATGAAACAATAGAAGATACTAATATTAAAATTAGACAATTGTTAGAAGAAGAGCTAGTTCCTATTTTATGTGTTGGTGAATCTAAAGCAGAAAGGGATGCTAATAAAACAGAGGAAGTAGTTTTAAATGAGTTACAGGGAGCCTTAGATGATTTATCCACTAAAGATGTGGAAAAAATTATTATAGCGTATGAGCCGATTTGGTCTATTGGTACAGGTATAATTCCTACTAATGATGAAATAGAAAATATTATATCTTTTATTAGAGAATATATAGAAGATAATTATCATATTTCGGGTATTATTTTATATGGTGGTAGTGTTAATCCTCATAATATAGATACTTTAAATACAATCGATGGGGTTGATGGATATTTAATAGGTGGCGCTAGTAGTAAAATAGATGAATTTATAGAAATAATTAATAAATGCACAAAAGAAGAGTAGATTAACTGCTCTTTTTAAAATTAGCTCTACCCTTTTTAACAAATAATTAATTCCTTTGTTTTGGTTTATTTGAATTACTAAGAAGTGGTCTAGGAAAATATTTTTACAATTTTCGACACAACTTTACAAAAGTAGCTAAAATTTGCTCTATAAAATGATAGAATTTTGTTGTATAATTAGTCTTGCATGAAGTAAGAAAGGATAGAATATGAAAGACATTAAAGTGCTTATGATTGACGATAATATTGAGTTAATCAAAATGGTAAAGGAGTATTTTAGTGATCATGCTAGTATTGATATATCTTTAGAAGCCCATGATGGTATTGAGGGTATTAAGTTAATTAAAGAAAATCAAGATGATTACGATGTAGTAATTTTGGATTTAATTATGCCTAGAAAAGATGGATTATCTGTATTACAAGAAATGAGAGATGCTAATATCGATAAAAGTGTTATTGTATTAACATCATATAATGCCGAAGATATGATAAGGAAAGTATCAGAGATGGGAATAAAGTATTTTATACTTAAACCTTTCGAATTATCAGATTTAGAAAGAAGAGTTATTGATTGTGTGGAAGCTTCTACTCAAGCAAATAAGTCAATAGATATTTATCATAACAATTTACAAATATCTATTACTAAAATATTACATGAGTTAGGGATTCCTTCACATATAAAAGGATACCAATATATTAGAGAAGGTATTGCTATTCTTTATGAAAAACCGGAGGTAATTGGTGGTATTACTAAGGAATTATATCCTGATATAGCTAATAAATTTGAAACGACAGTGTCGAGAGTTGAACGGGCAATTCGCCATGCGATTGAAGTTAGTTGGAATAGAGGTAATTGGGACTTAATGGAAGAAATATTTGGTCACAGTGTCGACATTGATAAAGCTAAACCTACTAACTCGGAATTTATTGTGACCGTTGCTGATAAACTACGTTTAGAATATCGACAAATGCAAAATGTTTAATAGTTGTCCGTAAGACAACTATTTTTTTAACTTTTAATTTTACATTACATTGACTAATTGAATGATTAATATTATAATTAATTTGTATATAATTGCGATGGGAGGTCATTTTATGGAACGAAAAATTAATTCTTATTTAAAACGTTGGATGAAAGATGTAACCAGAAAGCCATTGTTAATTTATGGTAGCAAGCAAGTTGGAAAAACTTATACCGTATTAAAGTTTGGAGAAGAAGAATATAAAAATATTGCTTATTTCAATTGTGAGAATAATTTAGAGGTATTATCGCTTTTAAAAAAAGAAAAAACAATTGACAAGATTATTATGAAGTTATCATTATTATCAAATGAAACAATTATGAATGGTGATACTTTAATTGTATTTGATAATGTCGATGATGTTGATATTGTTAATGGATTAAGAGTTTTTGGAAAATTTGATAATAATTACCATATTATTATGATTACTTCTAAAAAAGAAAATTTAAATAAGTTTAAGGGTGAGGAGTTTCATTTCAAAGCAATGTTCCCTATGGATTTTGAGGAATATTTAATGGCTAATGACAATAGCCAATTAATTGAATTTATTAAGACATCGTTTAAAAATAATACCCCTATGCCATTTCACTCTGTCGCATTAGAATATTTTGATGAGTTTGTTATGACTGGTGGTATGCCTGAAGCAGTAAATATTAAATTACAGGAAAAGAATCGCTTATTGACATTACCAGCATATGGTAAAATCCTTGACAGTTATAGAAAAGAAATTGGTATGCTTGATAATTTAATTGATATAAGTAGATGTAATGAAGTTTTAGATAGTATACCTTTTCAATTACAAAAACAGAATCGTAAATTTCAATATGGACTTATCAAGTTAGGTAGTAGATCAAAAGATTACGACAAGGCTATTTCTTTCTTACATAACAATGGAATGGCTTATAAATGTTATAAAATTAGTGAAGTTAAGTCACCTATTAGTAGTTGTAAAGATCCCGAAAGTTTTAAATTATATATGAGTGATACAGGACTTTTATTTTATCAATTACATTTAAATCAAAATAGATTTTTAAATGACTATACGATAAAAAATATTATTTATGAAAATTGTATTGCTATTAACTTAGTTAATGCAGGATATGGATTATATTATTATCAATCAGAAGGTAAAGCCGAAGTAAGTTTTGTGATTCAAACTAGAGCCGGTAGAATTATTCCCATAGAATTAGTGGATAAAAATGTATCTAAATCTAAAGCTTTAACCTTATTTATGAATAAGTTTAATATTAAAGATGCTATTCGTATTACTGAGGATAATTTTAGCCTAAAGAAGGGTGTTAGATATATACCAATTTATGCATTATTTTGTTTAGCAGATACATTATAGGAGGAATTGTATGAGAAAACCAGTATTTTTAATTATTATGGATGGGGTTGGTTTAAGAGATGAGGAATATGGTAATGCGTTTAAGCAAGCCAATACCCCTAATTTTGACTATTTATGGAACAATTATCCTCATTGTTGCCTAGAGGCTAGTGGGGAAGCTGTAGGTATACCAAAAGGACAAATGGGAAATAGTGAAGTTGGCCATACTAATATAGGGGCAGGTCGAATTGTATATCAATCATTAGTAAAAATTAATCGATCTATACAAGATGAAACCTTTTTTTCTAATGATGCCTTTTTGTTAGCAATTGATAATTGTAAGAAAAATAACTCTAATTTGCATTTATTGGGGCTTGTATCAGATGGAGGCATTCACTCTCATATTAATCATTTAATTGCTTTGTTAGAATTGTGCAAAAGAGAAAACTTTGATAGGGTCTATATTCATGCCTTATTAGATGGTAGAGACACAGAACCTTTAGTAGCTCCAAAATATATAGATTATTTAAAAGAAAAAATCAAAGAAATCGGCGTTGGTAAGATTGTTACTATTGGTGGTAGATATTATGCTATGAATAGAGATAGAAACTGGGAATTAACTAGTTTAGCATATAATGCTATTATAAATGGTGAGAGTCAAATAACTGTTCATGATATTAATGAAGCTTTTCAAAGAGAATATAGTGAAAATCTAACTGATGAGTTTATGAAACCAACAGTAATTGAAAAAGTTCCCGTTAATTCACATGATAGTATGATAATGTTTAATTTTAGATCTGACCGCATGATTCAATTTTTAAGAAGCTTAAAAGATCCAGAATTTAAAGAATTTAAAACAAAGCCAATAGATATAACATTAGTAACTATGACTGATTATGAAGAAAATGAAGCATATCAAGATTTACATGTTGCTTATAAACCAGAAGATTTGAAAAACACGTTAGGTGAATATATTAGTACGTTGGGAATGAAACAATTAAGACTAAGTGAATTTGAAAAGTCAGGGCATGTTACTTTCTACTTTAGTGGTTGCTGTGATGACATTTATCCAAATGAGGATAGGAAAATATTTGAACGTTCTAAAGTATTTACTTATGATGAAGATCCTAAGATGCGTTCTTATGATATTACTGATTATTTAATTGATTCTAAAGATAAATATGATTTTATAGTTGTTAATTTCCCAAATGGTGATGCTTTAGGCCATACCGGTATATTTCCTAAAGTAATTGAGGGTGTTGAACATTTAGATAAGTGTTTAGGTATAATAATTCAAAAAATAGATTTAGATAAATATAATATTTTAATTACTGCCGATCATGGCAATTGTGAAAATATGATAGATCCAGATGGAACACCCAACAAAATGCATTCTACTAACGTAGTACCATTTATATTGCTAAATAAAGATTATACTATAGATAGTAATCATGTTGGTAAATTAGCAGATATCGCTCCTACTATTTTAAGTATTATGGGCTTAGAAATACCTAAAGAAATGACGGGGGAAGTTTTAGTAGAAAAACTATAATAGAAGTGGTTACTTGGTAACCATTTTTCTTTTACTCGGTATATTGAAAATCATAATAAGGCATTTTATAATTAAAGTAGGTGATTTTTATGCGGAAGGAAAGAGTTATTTTTCATATTGATGTAAATAATGCTTTTTTGTCGTGGACGGCTGTTAAATTATTAAAAGAGGGCTATGACATTGATATTAGGACAATTCCTTCTATTATTGGTGGTGATGAATCATTACGTCACGGAATTGTTTTGGCTAAGTCACCGGTAGCTAAGAAATATGGTATAAAAACAGCCGAGACTATTTATAGTGCTAGAAAGAAATGTCACAATTTAAAAGTATTCCCTCCAGAGCATGGTTATTATCAAGAAATGTCTAAAAAATTAATGGAATATTTAGCAAATTATTCACCTTTATTAGAACAATTATCCGTAGATGAATGTTTTTTGGATATGAGTAATACTAGTTATCTATATGATAATTTAATAGATTTAGCTTATAAAATAAAAGGTGAAATAAAAGAAAAGTTTGGATTTACAGTAAATATTGGAATTGCTAATAGTAAATTGTGTGCTAAAATGGCTTCTGATTTTGAAAAGCCTGATAAAGTTCATACTTTATTTGATAATGAAATAAAGGATAAAATGTGGCCATTAAGTGTTAATGACTTATTTATGGTTGGAAAAAAATCCGCTGAAAAATTAGAAATGTTAGGAATTAAAACTATAGGTGATTTAGCTAATACAGATGTTAATTTCTTAAAAAAACACTTTAAAAGTTTTGGTGAAATTATGTGGGAATATGCCAATGGTATTGATAACTCCCAAGTAGTAAACATAGAAGAAGCTAATAAGTGTATAAGTGTTTCTGAAACTTTTGAGGTTGATGTAGATAATATTAATCGCTTAAGAAAAACATTATTACAACAAGTAGAGAAAGTAACGCGACTTTTAAGGGAACAAAATTCGTATGCCAAAACTGTAGCAGTAACTATTAAAACCTATGATTTTAGAACTTTCTCTAAACAGATGAAATTAGATAATGCGACAGACATTACGGAAGAAATCTATAAAAATATATTAAATTTATTTGAAAACTTTTGGGATGGAACTAAAATTAGAAATTTAGGAGTGAGACTTAGTAATTTTACTGATCATTGTGATAGGCAATTATCTTTATTTGAAACCTATTCCGAGAAAGATCATAAATTTCAAAAAGTCCTTGATAAAGTAAAAGATAAGTATGGGAAAAATGCTGTTATTCCGGCTAGTCTACTTAATAAAAATGATGATAATGATACATAATATTACAAGTATGATATAATGAAAATAGGTGAGTAGAATGGAACTAAATAATAGCAATATTAATGATTTTATAAATCGTTATATTAATTTTGTTAATCATATTAATGATCAATTTCATTATCCTAGTAATATTACCCATGTATTATATTTAATTGTTCCAGCCTTTATTGTTAAGTATGGTATTAAAGAAGAAAGAACTATATTAAAGTGCTTTGAGGAAGTGCCAATTTATATCAATTCTAGCACTAATAAAGTTTTAACAGCTTTTTTTAATAGGCGAATGTGCTATAAAGAAGAAAATGGAGTAATTAATTATTATACCCAAAAAGAAATTGTCTTAAATGATTATTATGGTAATTCTTTATTGGAATTAATAGATAATTTAATTCACGAGTTTAATCATGCGGTTAATTCTATTATTAATGAGGTATCTTGGGATGACAAGAAAGTAACTATGCGAACAGGATTAAGTTATATTACTTTTGATAGAAAAAATCTTTCTCAAGCTATAAAAAGAAGTAAAGATATTACTTTAGAAGAAATTATTAATACCAAACAAACGGAAGATATTATTAATATAATTAATTCATTTAATAATTATCAAATAACTAACCATGAATTTAATAATGCTCTATATACTTTGAAACATGACATTGATGCGGGTGGTTATAAATCCAAAGCTTATTTTTTACAATCTTATATATGTAAGGAATTAATGAAAAATAAGACCTTTATTCCAACAGTGGAAAATTTACGATTTAAAGGTAATGTTAGTGATATTGAAGAATGGTTTGATAATATTACGGGTATAAAGGGAAGCTATAAAAAGTTAACAACTTTACTGGAGGAAATATTAAAAGAAGATAGTAGCCTATATAAAACTAAGTTCTTTAAAAAATATAAAATAAATAAAATTATGGCCAAAAGTAGGGAAGTACTTGATATAGTTAATATATTTGATAACAATTGTATTTATAAATAAAAAAGTTATACACCAGTAGTATCGAACTCTGGTATAAAACTTGTTTTTTGAGTTTCTCCTTCTTGCATAAACCCATTTTTAAGGCCTAAATCCATGGCATAATTAATTAGGTCATTATATTCGCTATCAGTTACTAACCTGTTTATTTCAGGATATTGTTCTAAATTGTTAGTAGGAGTATATTGATTCATAATGCTAATAAAAATATCATCATTATAATTATCCACAAGATAGTGGATAATTTTTTTAGAATCTTCTAATAATCCTGGTAATAACATATGCCTTACAATAACACCTTTAGTTAAAAGACCATCTTTATTAAATTGGGGCGTACCCACTTGTCTAAGCATTTCTTCTAAAGATGATGTAACATTTTCTAAGTAATTATGACATTTTGAATATCTTATGGCATATTTATTGTCAAAGTATTTAAAGTCCGGTAAATAAATATCAATATAACCATCTAATAATTTAATGGTATCAATACTCTCATAACCACTGCTATTATAGACAATAGGTATATGTAAGCCTTTATTTTTAGCTATTTTTAATGCTTCGATAATTTGCAGTACAAAATGTGTAGGGGTGACTAAGTTGATATTATGAGCACCTTTTTCTTGTAATTCTAAAAATATTTGGCTTAATCTTTCAATGGTAATTTTTTTACCAAAGTTATTATTAGATATTTGATAGTTTTGACAAAAGACACATTTTAAGTTACATCCTGAAAAGAAAACCGTACCAGAGCCTTTAGTCCCAGATATAATAGGTTCTTCCCAAAAATGTAGGGCAGCTCTTGCCACTACTAGGTCTTTATCCATATTACAAAATCCCGTATTATTAATATTTCTATTGATAGAGCAATTTCTAGGACAAAGAGTACACATATTTAGTAATTCATTCATTTAATCACATCCAGGTAATATTATATCAAAATTTTTAAATATTATAAAAATATGTTATACTTAAAATAGTGGGAGTGAGGCAAGTGAATAATGAGGGATATAATTTTTTAAATAAAATATATCAAGACTTACATTTAAGTGATGAAGTAATGCATACTGCAACACCAAGCGACACTAAGAATGTAAAAATAGCTAAATATATGGATAGGTTAGGTCGTGTTACAAGAAAGGCGTTTGATGAGAATAGGCCAACAAGAGAAAATGACATTGCAATGATAAAAAAACTTTATCATGATAGATATGTAATAACTCACGATGATGTACCTGAATCATATTTTGAATTGCAAAAGAAAATAGCCTTAGAACGAGGTATGGGGCACTTAGAATATACTGAAAATGTAAGGAATCAAGAGATAGAGCACATAATAAGTGAACAAGAAGCAAGTCTTGATAGTTGGATAGAATATTTTGCTAGTCCAGATACAGATAATTATCCCACATGGTTTAAATATTATGCATTTCAAGGAATGTTAAAGTTAGGAACATATGATAAAGAAAGAGGAAGTTTTAATAGAAGAACTTCTCGTACAGTAAAACCATTTATTGAACTAGATAGAGAGGCTTTGGCTTTGGTCTATGATGTATTAGCTAAAGCAATGTCAAAAGAGCAAATAGAAGATGAAGAATTAGAAAAATTAATAAATAATGGGAGTTTTGGTAAATTATATGGATATGCGTTAAAAAAGATGGAAGAAGCCAAAAAGGATATAAGTAGTGATGATGGCATATGGAAGAAATATCCACAAGGAAGTAATCCAGAAATACTATATAATGATATACATGGTAAAGGGACAGGGTGGTGTACAGCAGGAGGGTTAGAAACAGCAACTGAGCATGTAAATGGAGGAGATTTTTATGTATATTTTACTAAAGGTAGTGATGGAGAATATAGTCAACCGAGAATAGCAATACGTAAAAGTGGTTTAAAGATAGCTGAGATAAGAGGAATAGGACCTGACCAAAACTTAGAGAGCAATATGGAAAGAGTAGTAGAAAGGAAATTACAAGAAGAAGAATTTCCTGATCGAGATGAATATAAGCGAAAAGTAGAAGATATGCAGATGATGACATATATTTATACAAAATGGCAAAATAAGGGAGAATTAACCAAAGGAGACTTAAGCTTTTTATATGAAATAGATAGTGAAATAATAGGATTTGGTTGGAAAAAAGATCCAAGAATAAAAGAAATATTAAATGGCAGAAGTAAAAGAAAAGATTTAGCAATTATCTTTAATTGCGATGAAAAACAGATATCGACTACCAAAGAGGAAGCATTAAGTGGCGGAATTATATATCACCATGGAGATTTATATTTAAGAGGATTAACCACTGCTGAAGGCTTACAATTACCCAAACGT
This sequence comes from uncultured Bacilli bacterium, assembly GCA_947601845.1. Lineage (GTDB taxonomy): Bacteria > Bacillota_I > Bacilli_A > RF39 > UBA660 > RGIG3091. Next base: position 12,760 of record CANQGH010000032.1, read on the forward strand.
ATCGGAGGATTTTTGAATTTAAGTAGCTTAATCACCGCGAAAAATTTACAATTACCGGAACGTATTGAAGGTTTTTTGGATTTAAGAGGATTAACTACGGCTGAAGGTTTACAATTACCTAAATATGTTGGAGGATATTTAGATTTAAGTAAATTGACTACAGCTAAAGGATTAGACCTGCCAGAACACATAGGAGGAGGTTTAGATTTAAGAGGTTTAACCACGGCTGAAGGATTAGAATTACCAGAACATGTCGAAGGGGATCTATATTTAAATGGTTTAACTACTGTCGAAGGCTTAGAATTACCAGAACATGTTGGAGAAAATTTAGATTTAAGCGGGTTAACCACTGCCGAAGGGTTACAATTACCGAAACATATCGGGGAATCTTTATATTTAGGAAGCTTAACTACAGCAAAAGGCTTACAATTGCCTGAACATATAGGAAGAGATTTAGATTTAAGTGGGTTAACCACTGCCGAAGGGCTACAATTACCGGAACGTATTGAAGGCAGTTTAAATTTAGGAAGCTTAACTACGACTGAAGGCTTAGAATTACCGGAACATATAGGAGGAAGTTTAAATTTAAGTGGCTTAACAACTGCTGAAGACCTACAATTACCAGGATATATTGGAAGTTTAGATTTAAGTGGTTTAACCACGGCTGAAGGCTTAAAATTACCGAAACGTATTGAAGGATCTTTATATTTAGACAGCTTAACTACAGCAAAAGGCTTAGAATTACCAGAACATGTGGGAGGAAATTTATCTTTAGGTTTAACTACCGCTGAGGGCTTAAAATTACCTAACTATATAGGAGGAAGTTTAGATTTATCTTTAACCACTGCCGAAGGGCTACAATTACCGGAACATATTGAAGGATGGTTAGATTTAGGAAATTTAACTACTGCTGAAGGCCTAAAATTACCAAGATATATAGGAGGATGGTTAAATTTAAGCAATTTAACTACTGCTAAAGGCTTAGAATTACCAGAACATATTAATAATGGATTTTTAATGTTAAATTCTTTAAAATCTTTTGAAGGAGCAATATTACCACATACTGAAGAAGGACGAGAACAACTTTTACAAGCTATAAAAAATGATGGTAATTTACCAAGCTTAATTATGTCGTTGGAACAAGAGTATGCAAACAATCCTCTTGAAGTACCAGTTGAAGACATAAACGAGAGCAATCACCATCATTTAATATAGTTAAGAAAGAAACTTTATGAGTGTATATATAGTGTTGGTTAAAAGAAGATTAAATATATAAAAGTAGAAAGGTGAAAGTGTTTTTCACCTTTTTGTGTTTAAGTTAATAAAAAATAGTTGACTTCATAAAATGATAATGGTATATTATTAACGTTGATTGTTTTTAGGTTTTGCTTTATGCAAAACTTATATTTAAAATCAAGAATGATACACCTGGTAATGTGTAAGGAAAGGAGATTGAATTTATGCCTACAGTTAACCAATTAGTTAGAAAAAGCAGAACCGATAAAGTAAGAAAAAGTAAATCACCTGTTTTAGGAATTGGATTAAACAGTATTGAGAAGAAACAAACTGATCAAAATTCACCTCAAAAACGTGGAGTATGTACTCGTGTTGGAACTATGACACCAAAGAAGCCAAACTCAGCACTTCGTAAATATGCTCGTGTACGTTTAAGTAATGGTATGGAAGTAACTTGTTATATTCCAGGAATTGGTCACAATTTACAAGAACACAGCGTTGTATTAATCCGTGGTGGTCGTGTTAAAGACTTAATCGGAGTACGTTACCACATTATTCGTGGTACATTAGATACAGCTGGAGTAAAAGATAGAAAACAAGGTCGTAGTAAGTACGGTGCTAAAAAAGAAAAAGCTAAAAAATAATTAGAAATATACGAAGGGAGGATAAAATATGCGTAAAAGACGTGCGGTAAAAAGAGATGTTTTACCAGATCCAATATATAAATCAAAAATAGTTACAAAAGTAATTAACACAATTATGTTAGATGGTAAAAAAGGAATTGCACAATCAATTCTTTATGAAGCATTTGATATAGTAAAAGAAAAGACTGGGCAAGACCCAATGGAAGTTTTCAATAAAGCTATGGAAAACATTAAACCAGCTCTAGAAGTTAAATCACGTAGAGTTGGTGGATCTAACTATCAAGTTCCAATTGAAGTGACCCCTGCAAGAAGTCAAGCATTAGGAATTCGTTGGTTAGTAACATATGCTAGAGCAAGAGGCGGAAAAGGTATGGCTGAAAATCTAGCAGCTGAAATAATTGATGCATCAAATGGTACAGGTGCAGCAGTTAAAAAACGTGAAGATACTCACAGAATGGCAGAAGCTAATAAGGCATTTGCTCATTACCGTTGGTAGAAAGGGGATAATATGGCAAGAGAGACATCTTTAAATCATACAAGAAACTTTGGAATAATGGCTCATATTGATGCAGGTAAGACTACTTGTACGGAACGTGTCTTATTCCATACTAAAAAGATACATAAAATAGGTGAAACTCATGATGGAGCTAGCCAAATGGACTGGATGGAGCAAGAACAAGAGCGTGGTATCACTATTACTTCTGCTGCTACAACTGCTTTCTGGAAAGGATATCGACTAAACATTATCGATACTCCAGGACACGTAGACTTTACAATTGAGGTTAGTAGAAGTTTAAGAGTACTTGATGGTGCAGTAGCTCTAATCGATGCTCAAGCTGGTGTTGAACCTCAAACAGAAACAGTGTGGCGTCAAGCAACTGAGTTCAAAGTACCTAGAATTATTTTTGCTAATAAGATGGATAAAATGGGGGCTGACTTCGTTTATAGTTTGAAATCAATTGATTCAAGACTTGGCGTTAATGCAAAACCTATTGAATGGCCAATTGGTGCTGAAGATAATTTCAATGGTGTTATTGACTTAGTTACAATGAAAGCATACCAATATGATGGTAAACAAGAAGAGGAACCAATTGAAATTGAAATTCCTGCAGATTTAAAAGATTTAGCTGAAGAAAAACGTGCAGAATTAATAGAAGCTGTTGCTGAATATGATGATGAAATGATGGAAGCATACCTTGAAGGTGGAGAAATTTCTGTTGACCAAATCAAAAGAGCAATCAGAAAAGGAACACTTGCCGTTAAGTTCTTCCCTGTAATGTGCGGAACAGCTTTAGGAAATAAAGGTATAAAATTATTGCTAGATGCAGTTATTGATTATTTACCAGCTCCTATTGATGTTGAATCAATTAAAGGAACAGACTTGAATGGTAACGAAGTATTAAGACATCCTAGCGATGATGAACCATTTAGTGCTTTAGCATTTAAAGTTATGACTGATCCATTTGTTGGACGTCTAACGTTCTTTAGAGTATATTCTGGTCACTTAAGCAGTGGTTCATATATATTAAATTCTACAAAAGATACTAAAGAGAGAATTGGTCGCTTGCTTCAGATGCATGCTAATAATAGAACAGAGATTTCTGATGTTTATACAGGTGATATTGCTGCTGCTGTAGGACTTAAGAATACTACAACAGGAGATACGTTATGTGATGAAAAGAAACCTGTTATTCTAGAATCTATGGAATTCCCAGAACCAGTTATTCAATTAGCTGTTGAGCCAAAATCAAAAGCTGATCAAGATAAAATGGGAATCGCATTACAAAAGTTAGCTGAAGAAGATCCTACATTTAAAGTTCATACTGATCATGAGACAGGTCAAACAGTTATCGCTGGTATGGGTGAGTTACACTTGGACGTACTTGTTGATAGAATGAAAAGAGAATTTGGTGTAGAGGCGAACGTTGGTAAACCACAAGTAGCTTATCGTGAAACTATTAAAAAGGCTGCTGACTGTGAAGGTAAGTATATCAAACAATCAGGTGGTCGTGGACAATATGGTCATGTATGGGTTAAATTTGAACCAAATCCTGATAAAGGATATGAGTTCGTAGATGCAATCGTTGGTGGTGTAGTTCCTAAGGAATATATACCAGTTACAGATAAAGGATTACAAGAAGCATTAGAGGGTGGAGTTTTAGCTGGATATCCTATGATTGATGTTAAAGCTACATTATTTGATGGTTCATATCATGATGTTGACTCTAGTGAAATGGCTTTCAAAATTGCAGCATCTATGGCTTTAAAAGAAGCTAAAAACAAATGTAATCCAGTATTACTTGAACCTATAATGAAAGTCGATGTAACAGTACCAGATGAATATTTTGGTAATGTTATGGGAGACTTAACTAGTAGACGTGGACGTCCATTAGGTCAAGAAAATAGAGGAAATGCTATCATGTTATCAGCAATGGTACCATTAGCAGAAATGTTTGGATATGCTACAGCATTAAGAAGTAACAGCCAAGGACGTGGTGCATTCGTTATGACATTTGATCATTATGAAGAAGTACCAAAGAATATCGCTGATGAAATTATTAAGAAAAGCGGTAATTAATAATTGTATAATTAGGAGGATAATTTAGATGGAAAATTTTGAAAGAAATAATCAAAAACCATTGGACTTTAATCAATATAGAGATATTTCGAAGGCGGATGGCTCTAATGAAAAAACTATAAATATAAATAATGCTCACATTTTATATCCATCTCCTTATATGTCAGATGATTCTGTAGAACATTCTGAACCTGTTTCGAATTTTATTAAAAGTATGGGATATTCTGTTGTTAATGAAGATGGTGAAACATCTAAAGGAAAAACTCGTTAATTATAGAAAAAATAGTTGATAAATTATCAATTATTAGATAAAATATAATAGTAATTAAAAAAGGAGGAAATAAAAATGGCAAAAGAAAAATTTGACAGAAGCAAACCACATGTTAACATTGGTACAATTGGACATGTTGACCATGGTAAAACTACATTAACTGCTGCTATTACGAAAAGACAAGCAGAAAAATTTGGTGGAGAATTCGTTGACTATGCTAATATCGACAAGGCTCCAGAAGAAAGAGAACGTGGTATTACAATTAATACAGCACACGTTGAGTATCAAACAGCTACTCGTCACTATGCACATGTTGACTGTCCAGGACATGCTGACTATGTAAAGAACATGATTACTGGTGCAGCTCAAATGGATGGAGCAATCCTAGTTATTGCTGCAACTGATGGACCTATGGCACAAACTCGTGAACATATTTTGTTATCACGTCAAGTTGGTGTACCTAGAATGGTTGTATTTATGAATAAATGTGACCAAGTTGATGATCCAGAATTATTAGATTTAGTAGAAATGGAAATTCGTTCATTATTATCTGAATATGGATTTGATGGAGATAATACTCCAATCATTCGTGGTTCTGCATTGAAAGCACTTGAAGGAGACGAGAAGTATGTTGCTGCTATTGATGAATTAATGGATGCAGTTGATACATGGATTCCAACTCCTGAACGTGATAATAACAAACCATTCTTAATGAGTATTGAAGATGTATTCACTATTACAGGACGTGGTACAGTTGTTACAGGTCGTGTAGAACGTGGTACATTAAAACTTAACGATGAAGTTGAAATCGTTGGTATTAGAGATACTAAGAAAACAGTTGTTACAGGAATTGAAATGTTCAGAAAACAACTTGATTTTGCTGAAGCAGGAGATAATGCTGGTGTATTATTACGTGGTATTGCTCGTGAAGAAGTTGAACGTGGTCAAGTATTAGCTAAACCAGGAACTGTTACACCTCATACTAAGTTCAAAGCTGAAGTTTATGTTCTTTCTAAAGAAGAAGGTGGAAGACATACTCCATTCTTTGCAAACTACCGTCCTCAATTCTATTTCAGAACTACAGACGTTACAGGTGTTATCGAATTACCAGCTGGTGTAGATATGGTTATGCCAGGTGATAATGTAACTATTACTGTTGAATTAATTCACCCAATTGCAATTGAAAACGGAACTAAGTTCTCAATTCGTGAAGGTGGACGTACAGTTGGTGCTGGTTCAGTATCAGAAATTATTCAATAATAAATATTGTATTTTAAGAAGATTGCAAGATCTTCTTTTTTTTCTTGCCAAAACCGATGGGGGGGGGGGTATAATG
>CANQGH010000033.1 GCA_947601845.1 uncultured Bacilli bacterium
TACTATAATCTCACGAATGCCCTTATAATAAGGGAAAAATTTGATTGTAGTTATGAGTACAACAAAAGGGCATACCCAGTAACAGGGATTAGACCAACTACTACCATTAAGTTCATAACTGTTTGAATTAGTATTTGAAATATCATACCGAACGCTAAATATTTACCAAAAGCATCATTACATTTTAACGCAATACGCATACCACGATATAAAATAAAGATAAAGAAACTAGCTACTATAATGATACCTAAAATACCAAACTCCTCACTAATAATTGAAAAAATGAAATCAGTTTGTGGTTCAGGTAAATAGAAATGTTTTTGCCTAGAATTAAGAAAACCCATTCCTAATAATCCTCCTGGACCAATTGCATATAATGACTGAATAATTTGAAAGCCTGTACCTAAAGGATCACTCCAAGGATCTAAGAAAGAAGTAATACGATCCATTCGGTAAGGCGCTATCAAGATTAAGATAACAATGCCCACTACTCCTATAGCACCTAACCCCATAAAAAACTTCATATTAACGCCCGCTACAAACAGCATCGCAATAATACTAACAACTATAATCATACCTGTACCAAAATCGGGCTGTAACATAATAAGACCAAAGACAAAAAACAAAATACCTAATATTGGAAAGACACCTTTAGTAAGATTTTTTATAAATTTATTGGACTTAGATAAATATTTACTAGTCAAAATAATAAGACCCAGTTTGGCAAATTCACTAGGTTGAATTCCAAAAGAACCAATGCCGAACCAACTTCTACTACCATTTCTTATCTTACCAATACCTGGAATTAATACTAAAATAAGTAATACTATACAAGCAATAAAAATTGGCAATGCTTTTGCCTCATAAATTTTATAATCTATTTTACTAATAAAATACATGAGAAATATACCAATAACAATAAATAATCCCTGTTGTTTAACATATTTAAACGCATCATCAAATTTATATTCAGCCCAAATATAAGATGATGAATAAATCATAACTAGTCCAAATAAGACTAAGGCAATAATGGCAAAAAAAAGATATATATCGATGTTTTTTTTCAATTAAACCACCTTTATATATCTTATAGCCAAACTCCGAAGAATATTCCAGCCATAGTTAGAATTAAACCAACTACCCAGAATAATTTAACAATATCTTGCTCACACCAACCTAGTTTTTCAAAGTGATGATGTAGTGGTGTCATCAAGAATAATTTTTTCTTAAATAAGTATACCCATATAACTTGTAAGATAACACTTAATGTTTCAATAACGAAGACACTAGCCACTACTAATAAAGTTATTTCACGATGAGTAAGAATGGCTACAGTTGCCATTACGGCTCCTAAAGCAAGGGAACCAGTATCCCCCATAAATACTTTAGCTGGGTGCGTATTATAGATTAAGAATCCTCCTAAAGCCCCTACTAAAATAAAAGTAAAGATACCGATTTCTTCAAATCCTACCATTAAAGAAATCAAACTGAAAGCAATAAAAGCAATAGCCGCTAACCCTCCAGCTAAGCCATCGAGCCCATCTGTTAAATTAACTGCATTACTGGCGCCTACTAGAATAAATAATAGAAATACCCCATAAAACCAACCCATTTCAATATGAATACCTAAAGTTGATACAATTAAGGCTGTCTCTCCACCATTTTTCATATACAAATAGAAAAAAGCAAGCGCTATCAAAATTTGTAAAAATAACTTTTGAAAAGTAGTTAATCCTTCATTAGTTTTCTTCTTTAAACTCAAATAATCATCTAAAAAACCAATAGTTGCATATCCCGTAAAAACTAATAATATAATTCCTAAATTAGTAGTAAATTCTATCTTATTAGTCACTAATAAAAGAATAGTTGCTAAAAGCGTAGGTACAATAAAAATAATACCTCCCATAGTAGGCGTACCTTCTTTTTTCTTATGATTTTCCCCAACATAAGAACTAATACGTTGTCCTACTTTCATCCTCTTTAACATAGGAATTACAAATAGTCCTAATATTACTGACGATAAGAAACCAATCATTATAGCAAATATTGACTTTGTCAACAAAAGTATTCCTGACATATCATCACTCCAAATCTGCACTTAGAATTATACTATAAATATATTATACTTTGTCAATAAAATAAACAAATATCCTAATAATTTATATAAATTTAATGATTTATTAACATTATTTTACCCTTTATTAACTATATGCGAACTAGAAAAATTAATACATATCTCTTATTTACTATATTTTTAGAAATTAAACATAATCCATTCTGGTTTTAGTATTAATAAAATACCAATTAGCAACATAATTAATCCACCTATTAAGTGCGTATATTTAGTGTACTTAGTCGTGATACCTGTAATTTTTAAAGTAAACATGGCTATTATAAAGACAACTAAGTCATCTAACATAAAGAAGAAAATATAAATTAAAATATAAATACTAGATAAATCAGTACTTACCTCATTAAGAGCCAAAATATTAGTAAATAATACAGGAAGTCCCGCAGAACAAGCTAATTCCACAACATTAACGGATATAGCTAAAGCGATAACACCAATACTTGCTAAAATAATGCTTTTCTCATGAGTAAACTTTTTGATACGCTCAAATATTTTTTTTCTTTTGTGGTCATCGACAACGGTACAACCACTATCCTTTTTTCGTTCTTTGAAATAACTATGAATATTAACTAAAGCTCCTATAAGAGCAACAATGGCAATAGCTATTTGTACCCATCGTATTTCTGATACACTCATGACAATATTTAACCACGCTACCATAAACAAAAGATAGACACCAGCCGAAGCCATAATAAATAAAGAACCTAAATACCACATTTTCTTTTTATCTTTCATGCCTATTAACATACTAATTAAAAAGATAAGTATCCACATGGCACAAGGATTAAAACCATCTACTAGGCCAATAATTACAGCAATCAAAGGAAGACTTACTTTTTTAGGGTCAACTTTTCCTAACAAAGGTATAGATACATCATCATCTACTTCTACATCGACTTTTTCTAGAAAATGACTGATATTATCTTCCGTTATTTCCCCACTTATAATACCACTGACAATATCAACATACTCACTATTACGATAAGCTTTAATAATATTATCAATTTCCAATTTAGTAGAATTATTAAACCCGACACGATATTTATTACCTATCACCGTATATGGTACATAATTAGATTCACCATCAATTAATTTTTGAACTTTATTTAACAAATCACTAGCTTCTTTATCAGTATCTATTTCATATAAATGAATCTTAATATTTTCATCTTTTGTAGAAAGTTCATTCAAATAAGCTTTTTCATTTTTACAATGCGGACAAGTACTAGAATAGAATAAATGAATATCGATTACTTTATCGGTACTAGCATTTACTCCTAGTGGTAAAAATAATATCAGAGTGGCTAAAAATATTAATATTTTTTTCATGATAAAACTACATCCATTTCTTAATTATTTCTTCGATTTCTTCTTTGGTTTTCTCACCATTTAATCTTGCTACTTCTTGTTCATCTTTATAAAAAATAGCAACTGGCAAAATACTACCAACATTATATTTGGCAACTTCTAGAGGATCCATATCATAATCATATTCAATTATTTCCATTGTAGGATACTCTTCCATAATTTTTTTCCACACTTTATGCATAACGATGCAACCACCACACCACATCGCATTAATTCTTATTATTTTCATAACTACCTCAACCTTAATTTATCAACACAATTTTTAAATTCTTTTATAAAAGTTTCTATTTCATCCATAGTTGTAAGATGTGAAAGACTAATACGAATACTACTAGTAGCTCTTTCTTCACTATTAGTAAGACTATAAACGGCTCTTGACTTTGTGTTATTGCTCGAACATGCTGTCTGAGTAGAAATATATATTTCCTTCTCTTCTAAAGCATGAAGAAGGCTTTCTGGTTTTACTCCTAAAACACTTACATTTAGAATATGGGGAATAGAATACTCATTACTGTTAATATATACATCTGGTATTAACATTAAATCTTGCTTTAATTTATTGTTTAGACTTAGAACATATTGATAATCTTCCTCCACATTAGCATAACTTAGACGTAAAGCCTTAGCTAATGATGCAATTAACGGTAACATAGGTGTACCACTACGATATACGGTCGTACTCTTACCCCCATGGATTAAAGGAATTAGACTAATATTCTCTTTTTTAATTAAACAACCAATACCTTTGATGCCAAAAAATTTATGCGCCGAAAAACTAGCTAAATCAACATTTTCCAAATTAATTTTCTTTTTACCCATTATTTGAGTAATATCTGAATGAAAAAAGCATTTAGGATAATTCTTTAACATCTTTCCTATTTCTTCAATAGGCTCCATAATTCCTATTTCACTATTAACTGCAGTAATAGATACTAAAATAGTATCATCTCTTAATAATCTTTTTAAATCATCTAAATCAACTAGCCCAAATTCATTGGTTTTAACAATGTCAACCTCAAAACCCAATGTCTCTAAGTAACTAAGAGGTCCATAAATAGATGAATGTTCAAAATTAGTTGTTATGATATGTTTACCTCTATTCTGATATTTTAAACAAATACCTTTAATAGCAGTATTATTAGACTCACTAGAACCACTAGTATAAATAATTTCACTAGATCTTACTCCTAATATATCGGCAATTTGCTTAGTAGAAGCATCAATTAATTCTTTGGCTTCTACTCCCAATTTATGTAAGGAATTAGGATTCCCAGGATATTGTTTCACTACTTTAGTAAAAGTGTCTAGAACCTCATCATTAACTGGTGTTGTAGCCGAATAGTCTAAATATATCATAATTATCACCAAAACAATTATACAACTTTCATAAGTTAATAGTAAAGTAAAAAGGAATTAAACCATTAATTCCCTCTTAACTTATATATTTGATATTGAAAATCATTACCAGAAATAACATAATTACCACTAACTAAAATATCAACATCTTTTAATTTTTTTGCTATCTCATCATTAATACCACCATCGATACTAATTAAAGCTTTAGATTTATGATCTTTTAATAATTTTTTTATTTTCTTTACGCGTTCAAAGGACTCTTCCATAAACTCTTGTCCACCTTTACCAGGTACAACTGACATAATTAAAATTAAATCTACTTTATCTAAATATGGAATTAACATATCAATATCTGTATCTGGTTTAAGTGATATACCCTTTTTTATACCATAAGATGCGATTAAATCTAACGCTTTATTAACATCTTTGTTTTCTACATGAACCGTAATAAATTCCGTATTTAAAGTAGCATAATCATCGATATACTTAAGTGGCTTTTTGACCATTAAATGAACATCTAACCTTTTACTAGTATATTTATGGATATTTTTTAAATGTTTAAAAGCTAAGGTTTTACCTTTAACAAACTTACCATCCATAACATCAACATGGATATAATCGGCATTAGTTACATTTAATTTTCTTAAATCATTAGTAATATCCTTACTAGTTAAATAAGATACAGATACCCTCACAATAATCACCTACTTATCTCTTTTAAAATTTTTTCATAATCTTGATAGCGTGATGATAGAATATTTCCTTTTTCTACTTCTTTTTTTACTCTACATTCTTCTTCATCTAAATGCATACAATCCTTATAAGGACATTGAATATTTCTAAATTCTACAAAACTATCTCTAATTTGGGTTTTACTACAAGAAGTAAAGTCAAGTTTAGAAAATCCTGGTGTATCAACTACTTTTCCCCCACATAACTCTAATAATTGAACAAATCTAGTCGTATGTTTTCCTCTTCCTAAAGCAAGGGATATTTCCCCTACTTCTAAATTAAGATTTTTATCAATCTTATTTAACAAGGTACTTTTACCTGCTCCACTTTGTCCGGTAAAGACCGTAGTTACTCCTTTAAACATTCTTTTTATACGCAATAGATTAGTATTATATAGAACTTTATAACCTATTTTCTTATAGTATTTAGCATATTTCTTTATTTCTTTTTTTTCTTTACTATTTAACAAATCATATTTAGTCAAGCAAATGACTGGTTTAATATGATGTAATTCCATTACTACTAATAGTTTATCCAAAAGGTTTAAAGAAAAATCAGGATTTTTTAGACTAGTTATAATAAAACCCTGATCAACATTACTGACTAATGGGCGGACAAGACAATTCTTTCTTTCCTTTATATCTAAAATATATTTATTGTCTTTATCAAAAGTAACATAGTCTCCTACCATAGGAGTAATCTTATCGTTACGAAATTTACCTCTACTATGGCATTCATAAGTAGCACCATTACTACTTACAGTATATAAATTACTTAATATTTTGATAATTTGTCCTTCCATCTAATCCCTCTTTTTTAATTGTCATTTGTATTTGTATCATCATTATCATCTAATCCTGGATCTATTTCTGGTGGTAATGGTTTTTCTTTAGCAACCGTGATTCTTAGTTGCACTCCTTCTACAATTCTTCCAGTTCTTGATTGATTAATAATCTTTCCTGGTGCATATTCATCAGTTTCTTCATATTCAATAGTTAATACAATCTTATTAGCATCACAGAAAGCCTTAATATCATCAAGGGTCCATTCTTCATTAACAAAGTCTGGATATTGATCATATACATCAGGAATATATAAGGTTATAGTATCACCTTTTGATACTTTGGTTCCTTCTTCTAGACTTTGACCAATAATAGCTTGAGCATCTAAATCATCAGTAATTTCCACTGATTGCTTTTCAACTTTAACATCTAAACCATGGACTTCTTTTAAAAGAGTTTGAACTTCGATATAGTTTTGTCCAATATAATTTTCAATAATATATACTTCTTTACCAATAGATTCATAAAGAGTTATTTCTTTACCTTTTTTAATACTACGTCCAGCTTGCGGTTCGGTTTTTACTACTACTCCTGGATCATATTCTTCGCTTTCTACTTTTTCTACAACGACATTAACCGTAAAGCCTTCTTCTAGTAATACCTCTTCTGCTTCTGTAACGGTCAATCCACTAACATCAGGTACTTTAATATTAGGTACACTAGTAAGAGCTGGCATAACAAACAAAAGCATTGTCATCGCTAACACAATTAAGAAGAATATTCCTGATAAAATCCATATAACAATATTAAATTTCTTACTCTTTTTAGGATAAATTTCTTGAACAAAATCTTCGGTATCTTCCTTTTCTTCAGTATTTTGTTCTTCATCTTTTTCCTCTTTCTTTTTTTCTTTAATAGTGATAGGCGCTACTTTATTTGCATCTTCTACTTCGTGTTCTGGATATGGATAATTATATTTTTCACAATCCATCATGTCGGGATCTAGGGCATGAATTAAATCATTATGCATTTCTTTAACATCATTATATCTATTTTTAGGGTTTTTAGCAGTGGCCTTAATAATAATGTTTTCCACACTTTGAGGAACACTAGGATTTTGCTTTCTAACACTTGGTAATGGTTCTTTCATATGTTTTAAAGCAATCTCTACTGCATTATCACCCTTAAAAGGTAAAACCCCTGTTAATAATTCATAAAATAATATTCCCATGGAATAAATATCGCACTTAATGGTGGATCCTTTACCACTAGCTTGTTCTGGGGGTAAATAATGAACACTTCCCATAACAGAATTAGTTTGTGTTAATTGAGTAGAATTTAATGCCATGGCAATACCGAAATCCGTTATTTTGATTTGTCCATCATCTTGAATCATAATATTTTGGGGTTTTAAATCTCTATGAATGATATAACTATCATGAGCATGTGCAATTCCATCAGTAAGTTGAATCATGATATCCACAGCTTCACTCACCGTAAGACGTCCATTGGTTCTTTTCTTTAAATATTGTTTTAAAGTCTTCCCTTCAACATATTCCATAACAATATAATAATTGCCATTATCTTCACCGACATCATACATTTCCACAATATTAGGATGTGATAATGATGATGCTGCTAGAGCTTCACGTTGAAAACGACGAATGAATTTCTCATCATTTGCCAAGTCGCCCCTCAATACTTTTATTGCTACGCGCCTATCTAGAATAACATCTCTAGCTAGGTAAACGTTCGCCATACCACCTTCACCGATACTTTTGATTATTTCGTATCTATCGTTTATTCTTTGCCCCTTTGTAATCAATCTTATTCACCACTTTCCACTAAACTTAGATAAGCTACTGATATATTATCTGTTCCCCCACGATTATTACTCTTTCTAATTAATTTTATTACTTTTTCTTCAATATCTAAATCACTTAATAATACTTTTTCAATTTGATCATTATCTAACATATTAGTAAGTCCATCGCTACATAGAAGAATTGATGATATGTCTAAATCACAATCAAATATATCTATATCGATAGGATCATTGGCACCTAGTGCTTTCATTAAAACATTTTTCTTAGGATGATCTTTAGCTTCTTCAGGGGTTAATTCTCCAGCTTTTAACAATAAGTTTACTAATGTATGATCATAAGTTACTTTATGTAAATGACTATCTTTAATTACGAAACCTGAAGAGTCACCAATATTACCAAATAGAATATAATCTTTAGTAACAATAGCTACTACTAAAGTTGTTCCCATACCACGTGACTCTGGATGATCTTTAACATAACTAAATATAAGTTCATTAATATCCATAACACTTTCTCTTAACCAATTAACAGCTTTAACTTTTTCCATATTAGCAAAAGTTTCATTAAAACTCTTACCTAAATAACTGATTGCAATACTAGAAGCCACTTCCCCAGCTGAATGTCCACCCATTCCATCGGCTACGGCCATCAAATAGTCCCCATCATTATTTTTGACAATAATAACACTATCCTCATTGTGAGTTCGTACCTTTCCAGCATCTGTTAAATAAAATGATTTCATACATCCTCCTTTTTAGATCTTAGTTGTCCACACGCAGCACTAATTTTACTACCAAATTCTCTTCTTATAGTAACATTTATGTTTCTTCTTTTAATTATATCATAAAATTTTAAAATAATCTCTTTTTTACTACGTTTAAATTCTAAATGATTAGTTTCATTGTAAGGTATTAAATTAATATAACAATTAATACCTTCTACCAAATCACATAATTTATGAGCATCTTCTACACTATCATTGACACCATCCAATAATATATATTCAAAAGTTACTCGGCGATTTGTCTTAGCTAAATATTGTCGAACGGCATCCATTAACTGTTCGATTGGGTATACTTTATTAATAGGCATAATTTTATTTCTTATCTCATTAGTAGGAGCATGGAGTGATATAGCTAGATTAACTTGATATGGTAAATCTTTGAATTCTAATATTTTAGGAACTAAGCCACAAGTTGATATGGTTATATGTCTTGAGCCAATTTGTAACCCTTTAGCATGATTAGCAATTTCGATAAATTTAACAATATTATCAAAATTATCAAAAGGTTCCCCTATTCCCATAATAACTATATGGCCAATTCTTGCACCTATTTCTTTTTCTATCATCATAATCTGTAAAATCATTTCACTAGCTGTTAAATTACGCACTTTTTTAAGTCTACCACTTTCGCAAAATTTACAGCCCATGTTACAACCAACTTGGCTAGAAATACATAAACTTTTTCCATAATCATGCATCATTAAAACAGATTCTACTAAAGCTTTATCATTAAGCTCAAATAAATATTTATTAACTTCTGCATCTTCCTCTATTTTTTTTATTAACAAAGTATCTATATAAAAATCTTGTTTTAATCTTGCAATAATACTATTTTTGATATTAGTCATTTCATCAAAACTTGTAACTCGTTTAGCGTATAACCATTCAAAAACTTGAGTTGCTTTATATTTCTTCTCACCCATATTAACAAAGTATTCTTCTAAGTCACTTAAACTCTTGTTATATATACTTTCCATGCCCTAAACACCCATTAAAATTATATCATATTGACAAAAAAAGATATATGTATTTTACACATATATACTTTTCAAAAATATTATTTACACTTTTTTACACATAATTCGTAAAGAATTTAAAACAGTTATAACGGTAACTCCAATATCCGCAAAAACGGCCATGATAATAGTACTTATTCCCACTACTCCTAGTGATAAGACAATTAGTTTAACTAAAAGAGCAAAAACAATGTTTTCTAAAACAATCTTATTGGTATAATTACTAATCTTTAAAGCTTTTAATATATTCCAAAGGTTATCATTCATAATAACAATATCACTAGCTTCAATGGCGGCATCACTTCCTACATGTCCCATGGAAATACCCAAATCAGCTCCCAATAAAACCACGGCATCATTAATGCCATCACCAATAAAACACACTTTATGATTAGTTTTTAATTTATCGATACAATTCTTTTTATCTAGTGGTTTTAAATCACTATAATATTGATTAATACCTAACTTCTTAGCTACTATAGAAACCGTTTCTATATTGTCACCAGATAATATAGCTAAATTATTGATATTCATTTCCTTTAAGTTATTAATAACTTCTACAGCCTCATCTTTAATAACATCACCTATAATAATATTTCCTATATAATTATAATTTTTAGCTACATAAATTACTGTACCATCTTCTATTATTTTAGGCACTTCAATATGATTATTACTTAAGAATTGATAATTGCCAAGTATAATCTGGTCTTTTTTATACTTAACCTTAATACCTCCATTTCTTTCTTTAAAATCACTAATGTTTTTAGGATCCAGCTTACCTTTATAAGCATTTTTAATAGACATAGCTATAGGATGATTAGAATAATATTCACAGTGGGCCGTAATTTCTAATAATTCATTCTTTCTAATTTTATTAGGAGTAATACTCTTTATTGCAAAACTTCCTTTTGTAAGTGTTCCCGTTTTATCAAAAGCAAATAAATTCATTTTGGATAATTTTTCAAGGCCATTACTACTTTTAACTAAAATACCATGGCGCGATGATGCTCCTATACCGCAAAAATATCCCAAAGGAATAGATAAAACTAAAGCACATGGACAAGAAGCTACTAAAAAGATAAGACTACGATAAAACCAAGTATTGATATTACCACCTAATAATAAGGTTGGTATGATAAATAATAATAAGGCACTGATAACTACAAGCGGGGTATATATTTTGGCAAATTTCGTAATAAATTTTTCAGTATTAGATTTGTCTATTTCACTTTCTTCAATTACTTTTAAAATTCTAGATACCAAAGAATCTTTAAATTCCTTTGTAACTTCTACTTTTAAAATACCATCTAAATTAATATAACCACTATAAACCTCACTCATTTTTTCTACTTTTCTAGGAACAGCTTCGCCTGTAATGCTGGAAGTATCAACATTACTGTTTCCTTCTAATACTACCCCATCAACAGGTATTCTATCGCCTGGTTTAACTATAATAATATCTTTAACAGATAAACTAGAGGGATTAACAACTTTTTCTTGATTATTTTCTAATTTTATAGCCACTTCACATCGTACATCAACTAAATCTTTAATCGCTTTTTTAGATTTTTCAACCCCTAAATCATTCATATATTCCCCAATTTGATAAAATAACATAACGGCTACAGCTTCGTGCCATTCACCAATTATAAAAGCACCAATAGTAGCAATCATCATTAAAAAGTTTTCATCGAAAATAATTCCTTTACCAAAATTTTTAATGACTTTAATAAATATTTCATAACTAACGATAATATAGGCAATGATTAATAAAACAGATGATATATCTTGCAAAATAAAACTAAGTCCAAACGCTACAGCGCTTATAATAATACACCATAAATCTTTACTAATTTTCATCATTTACTTCCTCCATAATATGTTCTATGCCAATATTTAAGATTACTTCAACATGGTCATCGCCTAGTGAATAGTACACTTCCTTACCATCTTTCCTAGTCTTTACTAAATTCATATCTCTTAGAACTTTTAATTGATGACTAATAGCTGAATGAGTCATATTTAATAAACTTGATATATCACATACGCATAATTCTTTATTTAAAAGTGATAATAGTATTCTTACTCTCGTATCATCACCAAAGACTTTAAATAATAATGCTAACTTAGATGAATAATAATTATCTAGTAAATTTTCTCTTACATACTCAATATTATCTTCATGAAGATTATTTATTTCACATTCTAAATTGTCCGCCATATTGCCTCCTACATATGAACAACTATTCATATATTATATTATAACAAAAACTAAAGAATAGATGCAACTATTTCCATAAAAAAACTATGATTATTTTTTAACAAAATAATCACAGCTTTTGTTATCCTAACGACTTTATAAAGAAAAAAGTAACACTCACTAAATATAAAGAAATAAAAACTAACTTAGAATAGAATTTCTCTTTAGAAATTACCCTTTTATTAATCATCGTTTTGATTAAAATCCCGGCAATTAATAAAAGACTCGCTATAAATAAAATAATACTTGTCTCTTTTTCACTAAATGCCTGTATTTTTAAGGAATATAATACTGAAAATGATACTACTCCTACACCAATAACCATTAATGCATTAGCAATTTTTTTCATCTTTCTCCATTTCTAGGGCTAGCCATAATTTTAATTATTAAATCCATATTATCATCATATGCCATAATATTTTTTTTGACCATTCCACATTTATTGCATTTATATACTATTTTATATTGACCTTTTTTAGCATTTTCTATACCGATTGGTTCTAATATACCATGACAAGGTGATAATCTATCTCCGGGATTGATATCAACATGAAGAGAAGATAGGCAAAAAGGACAATGGTCCCTAGCTGTATAACCTAATCGCTCTACTTCTTTTCCACATACTTTACATATAAATTTCTCATCGATCATTTTAAATTTTTTTGGTTGTTCTTCCATCTCTATCCTCTGCCTTAACAATTTTATTATAAATATAAAGAGATTAAAAGACAAGAAAAAAAGAGTTATATGAACTCTTAAAAACTATCAATATTAATTTTTACACGTTTATTATCTTTTAAATAACTGCTTGCTTGAACAATAGTCCTAATTGAGTTGGCAACTTTACCAGCTTTACCTATTACTCTTCCCATATCACTATTATCAATCATGACTTGAATAATAATAGTATCTTCTTCATCAGATGGAAATTCTTTTACTGTTACCATCTCTTTATTAACAGCAAGAGCTTTAACTAATTCTTCCGTTAATGTTACTAATTCCATAATTATTTACCCTTTTTTGAATCAGCAAACATCTTCATGATACCAGCATCACTAAATAAATTTCTTACTGTATCAGTGATTTCTGCGCCATTTTTTAACCATTTCATTGCTACTTCTTCATTAATTTTGACTTCAGCAGGATTAGTTAATGGATTATATGTTCCAATTAATTCTAGATATTGTCCATCTCTTGGTCTTCTAGAGTCAGTAGCTACAATACGATAAGTAGGCCTTTTAGTTGCACCCATTCTTGTTAATCTTATTTTAACTGCCATTTTATCTCCTCCATTCCATTTCTTCTTTGATTATATATGCTATTAAAGTATATGTCAAGTAAAAAATGTTAACACCATTAATTTAGATATTAATGATAAGTTTTTTTCATTACTTTTGGTGCGCGTGTTCTTTCTTTTTCCAAGTTTGCTAAAGCTTGCGATGGATTATCCATATATACAGCCAAATTTCTAATATCACTACTATTTTTTATTTTAGCAATAGCTTGCTTCTCTATTTGACTTGCTCTTTCTCTACTAACATTTAATAATTTACCAATTTCTTCAAACGTTAGTCTATCATGACCATCAAATCCAAATCTTAATAAAACAACTGTTTTTTGTCTTGACGATAAATTGCAATGATCTAGTAATTCTTTTACTTGTCTAGATAATTCCCTATTAGTAACAGTATCTTCAGGGGTAGCATCATCGGATGTTAAAAGTACTTCGAACTCATCCTCATTTTCATCGTTTATTTTTGACTCTAAACTAACTATTTCATTTTGAGTATTTTGGATATTTTTTAAATCATCTACACCAACATCCAATACTTGAGCTATTTCCTCTAAAGTAGGTTGTCTTCCTAATTTACCTCTTAAATAATTTTGAACCTTTGCACAACCTTTCATTTTAATCTGCGCATATTCTGGTATTTTAATGGTTTCGGCTTTAGCATAAATAGCTCTTTGAATATGACTCTTAATACACCAAACTGCATAAGTCGAAAACTTAAATCCCCTATCAGGATCAAATTTTTCTACTGCCTTTATAAGCCCTATATTTCCTTCTTGAATAATATCCAAAGTATCCATTCCTTTATTAAAATATCTTTTAGCAATATTTGTAACTAACCTTAAATTTCTTTCAATTAGCTCATCTCTGGCTAAAGAATCACCATTAATAACTCTCTTAGCTAATGCTCGCTCTTCCTCCGTAGTTAACATATCAAAATTATAAAGTTCACTTAAATAAATTCTAGTATTATCACTTGTATCTAAGGTAGTACTTATATATTTATCATTCATTAATTTTATTTCCATATCACTGTAAGTATCGATTAAATATATTGCCATAGAATCACTAGGATTAAAAGATGGTTTCATAGAATTATCAAACAAATGACCATCTGTTATTACTTGTAAAATAGATTTTAACTTCTCATTATCCATCATTAATTTGATTATTGCATCTTTAGTAATAACATCAGCTAAAGGACTAAGGAAAAGTGATATCTGTTTTAATTCATTAACTGCTTCATCATAAGTTGCAACATAATTTATATTTTTATTAATATAATTATTCAATATTGAAAAAGCCTTTGTTTCTTTTTTTAGTAAGTCCCCTACATATTTATCCATAGCCGTTTTTAATGCGTTATGGAAATAATTATCGATTGTGTTTTCTTTAATATTTGGGATATTGTCTATACTATTTTTTATAACATCCATTATTAGTCCACCATATTCATATTCACTAATATCTGTATAATCATATTTAGCATATACTTGATTAATAATTGGTAATAATGATGCATAAATATCATCATATGACAAATCTTTTATTTCTTCTTTTCTTAACATAATTTCACCTCTACAAATTTTTCTTCAATACTAAATTATTACCTGTCGCTAATGTTTCATCATCTTCTAAAGCTTTCTTTACTTTAGCACGCATGATGTAATTCGCCTTTTTAGCGACTTTACGTTCACATTTTTGAAGATGCGAATAATCTTCGCTATATCTTGCCCTAAGAATAGCCTTATCTTCATCTTTCAATTTCTCTAGCACATTATCAATGCTTTCACTATCATATTCTGGAAAAGCATCATACACACTAGGTAAATTTCTTTCTGGAAAACATAAACCCGATAAATTAGAATTATTTAATAATTTACTGACTCTAGGTAATAATGCCTTATAAAAATGATCATTTTCATTTTTAGTATAATCCTTGTTTCTAATAGGAGTTAATAAATATCCACCATATCTTCTATATAAGGCCACTTGGTCTTTATTTGATAATCTCTTTATGGCTAAATCAACTTCTTCCCTACTATAACTAGGAAAATAATCATAGAGAGTCAATAATTTACGACCACTATTTTCATTTCTAATTAACACACAAGACTCAAGAAATTCAGTCATTAAAGGAACTAACTCGGTATAAAATTTTAATTTAATATCCCATTTAGCTCTATTATCTTTAATTACTTGATTAATTATTTGAACTTTCTCATCTCCAAGTTTTATCATTAATGACTTAATATCTTGAGGATTATAAGTTGGAAAATAATCAAAAATTGTTCTTAAAATAGTTTTTTTAGTAGTAACCTTTGGTAGTTGTATTTCTATATTTGATGTTTGTCTTTTCTTAGATAGATTATCCTCTTTTGGAAAAGCAAGAGTAATATCTTCTTCACTATCTTTACTAAGCGATTCATTAACTGGTTTAGTTATTTTATTACTTGTTGGTGAAATATAAATATTTTCTTTAGATTCACTAACTAAGCGTTCTTTTGTTTTATTTAAGGCTTCGGTCGGATTATTCATATAAATAGCAAAAGCTTTAGTATTCTTGTTTCTTCTTAATTTGTTTAAAATGTTAATTATAGATGCATGAACACTCTGTCTTGCTATTCCTACTTCCTTAGCTATTTCATCTAATTTTCTTCCACCGTAACCATCAAGACCAAATCTAAGGGTTATAATGGTTCTTTCTCTTTCGCTAAGATTACACTGTAAAAGTAACTGTTGGACTTTATCATGTAACTCACGTGAAATAACTATATCATCAGGTTGAACATCATCTGATATTAAGGCTTCATTAACATCGTAAGCATTATCATAATCAGCATTAAAGTCCATATTGATTACCTCAATTGGTAACCTTTTTAACTTAATTAAATTCTGTTCGCTCATATTAAGCTCTTTAGCTAACTCACTAATGGTTGGAACTCTATTTAATTTTGTTTGTAGCGCACTTTCTACTTTTTGATAAGATTTTAATCTTTCCCGCATATATAAAGGAATTTTAATAGATTCGCTTTGAAGATCAACCGCGCGAATAATATTTCGATAAATATTTAATGAAGCATAAGTATAAAATCTAAGTGACATATTAGGTTTGTATATTTCAGCAGCTTTTATAAGTGCCATATTACCCTCTTGAATTAAGTCTAAAAGGTCTACACCTCTATTTACATACTTTCTAGCAATTTTTACAACTAACTTTAAATGACTTGCAATAAGTTCATTTCTAGCTTCTATATCACCTTGAGCAATCCGAATAATTAAGGCCTGTTCCTCTTCTTTAGTTAAAGGCTTACTTGCGCCATAGAGATCCATTATATAAGATCTAAGATTATCATTATCATTTACAAAAGAACCTATATCATCATCATCTAATTGGGCATTATAAGACTCTACTAATGAAAGTAAAACACTATTACGGTTCAAAATATTTATTAATTCAGCGCTTTCAAATAAATCACTTTGAATAATAGTATTTAAAAGATGATTTACTTTTTTGTTATCACTTACCAATTTTTTCATAAAATCTAAAGAAACAATGTCAATATATGGAATTAAAAAAGTAGATATTTTGGTTAATTCATTAAGTGCCTGCATATAATCAGATGTTGCTTCTATATTATTATCAATATAATTATTAATAATTAATAGGCACTTATCATTTAATAAATTACTAGCATATTCATCCATTGCTACTTTTAATTGTTTCTGAAAATACTCTTCTATTGTTCCTTCTTGTATATTTTCTTTATTTTCTAAAAAGTTTTGAATAAGTGTTTTTACAGTATTGTTATACGCCTCATTACTAATGTTAATACTACTATATTCTTCATATATATTATTAATAATTGGCAATAACAAATTATAAACTTCATCATATGATAATTTATCCTGATTTATCATATTTTCCACTCCCTTCTTTCTAAATATTACGTAACCCTTTTTTTCGTAGTGCCTTTATAATAGCATTTTTTCATTGATTAAACAAGGAAAAAATTAGGTAAAATACAAATAATTAAAAAAAAAATAAAAAGACATGGATATTACTGAAGTTGTCAATAAAAAGTGGACAATAAAAAACATTATTTGAGCCCTAGTTGAGTTCTATACTCAATTGGGGTTTTATAATTTAAAGCATAACTAGGTCTTAAGTAATTGTGATCATAAATAATGGCATTATATAGTCTTCAACAGTTTCATAATCATTTTGATTAAAGTCAATGTACATTCTGTTTTTAACCAACCATTTTTAGACTCAATTATCGGATTATCTGTTGGAGTTCCTATTCTCGACATCGACCTAATTATGTTATAAATAATTATTGATATATAAATCACAGTCATTTACTTCAATTTTTTCATCAATACACTTCTTAAGAATTTTAATTTTGGCTTCTTCTGTTACATCAGCCCCGTTAAATATATTTGGAAATTCATTAAATATTTTAAAATATTCCATTTCTAAATCTTCCAACATTTTAATCACCTCTATACAGATACAACATTAAGATTATTAAAGTATTGCATAACATTACTAATTACTTCTTCTATTGGAATATTTAACCAATTAACTTTTGGATCATTTAACATTGCTAAATACCTTTTAGAACTTAAAATCTGATTTAATCTTGAAATAATATCTGAAATATTATTTTCTTTCATATTTGAATCATTAAATATTAAAATATCCAAACACTTTTCTAGTTTTGATTTATCAATTCCAGCAATATTAATTAAATAGTAAAAGTCAAATAAATCTTTGTATCTTGTAGATCTAAAACCTAGTTTTAATAATGATTTCAATTTTTCAGTTAAAATTTGTTCTTTAGAATTTATTAATAGGTTAGCACTTTGATTAAATATATTTAAACTAAAGCAATATTCATCTTGTTCAATATCAAACTGTTTATGAACACCTATATCTAACTTTGTATTTATACTAT
>CANQGH010000034.1 GCA_947601845.1 uncultured Bacilli bacterium
TACCATCTCCGTATATAGTTTATTCTATATACCATTATACCCCCCCCCCCATGGGTTTTTGCAAGAAAAAAATACTAAACTTGTTAGTATTTCAATATTAAGGAATTTACATTACCCTATTTTTTTATTTTAACCTTTGATGTTTTTATGTCATCTATCTTTTCTTTTATATCATCTTTAAAGATATGGTACGCTCTATTTATAATGATATAAGAAGGAAGTGCTATCACAATACCAACAAATCCTAGTAATGCACCACCTACAAAGACAGAGAATATAATCCATAAAGGATTAATATTATTAGTTTTTCCATAAACTCTAGGAGAAATAACATATCCATCTATATTAGGGAAAACTAAACAAATAATTAAAGTTGCTATAAATACAGGTGTAGATACTACACTAGCTAGAATAACAGCAATTATATTAGTAATCAAGCCGCCAAAATATGGAATAACAGTAGTAATACTAGCTAATATTCCTAATAATAACCAGTTAGGGTGCCCAACTATCCAAAATAAGAAACAATATTCAAATAATTGAATAACCATAAAGATAACTAATCCCTCTAAATAGCGCCCTAAATCACCATCGATAGCTTCTAAAAATCTATATCCTTTACTATTTCTATTCTTTAATAACTCTTTGACATTCTTTCTAATATCATCCATTCCTGCTAAGAAATAAATAGATACAATATAAATAATGATAAATTTTGTAAAGAAATCAACTGATTTACCAACTAATTCAATAGTACCATTCGAAATATATGTCCCAAGGCTAGCCACAATGTCATTAAGTACTCCTGTAATTGAATCCTCAAATCCTCCTAAATCTAAAGAAAATCTAGAAGATAAATCTTGTAATACTTGCGCTACTAACTTAGATAGTGTTAAAAACTGATCATAAACAACTGGAACTGTAACTATGATTAATCCTAAGAATAAGCAAGAAGTAACAACTACTACTAAAGCAACCGCTAACGACTTTCTTACCCCTTTACTTTGTAATTTTTTTACTAAAGGATAAAAGGCATATGCGATAGCAAATGATACTACAAAAGGGAACAAAATCGATAATAGTTTATTAATAATTGAACCCCACCAGTTACTAGTATTAATAATAATATAAATAATTACTATCAACACTAATAGATTAATCAATTTAAAATTAAGTTTATCACGAAACATAGTTATCCTACCTTTCTAAAAGAATTGTAATTGGTCCATCATTAATCAAACTAACTTCCATTGAAGCACCAAAAACACCTTTTTCAACTTTAATATGTTCTTCTAACTTATGATTGAATAGCTCATAAAGTTTAATGGCCTCACTACCATTTAATGCTTTAATATAACTAGGCCTATTTCCTTTAGATGCATCACCATATAAAGTAAATTGTGATACTGATAAAATACTGCCTTTAACATCTTGAACACTTAAATTCATTATACCATTAGTATCGTCAAATATACGTAAATTTATTACTTTATTGACCATATAATCAATTGTTTTTTCATCATCTTCTTTTGTAAAACCTACTAATAATAACAACCCAGCATCTATATTACCAACTATTTTGTCATCAACTTTTACACTAGCTTTCTTAACTCTTTGTACCACTATTTTCATTTTATAAGCCTTTCCACACTATCAATATATGAAAAATTATTTAAATCTCTAATAAAATTATTTAAATGCTCTAAATTATTTACCCATATATCTATTTCGTATAAAATATCATCTGTTTTATTAATTGTTTTCATACTATCAATACTAATATTACTATTACTAGCTTTTTGCATAATTTCTAGTAAGGCATTATTATATGGTTTAGAATATATTATAATAGTAGCTAAATACTTATTTTTAATCGTATCATTCCAATTTACAGTAACTATTCTATCTTCCATATTATCAAGATTAGGGCAATTTTTTCTATGAATACTTATGCCATTACCCTTGGTAATATACCCAATGATATCATCTCCTGGTATAGGATTACAACAATTAGCAAGATTAACCTTTATTTTATCAATACCATCAACAATAATATCAGCATCAGTATTTTTAGGAATCGGTTTTAATTTTATTTCTTTCTCTTCTTTGTTCTCTTTATCAATAATATTAACTATATAATTGGCGCTAAACTTATTACTACCTATAACATAATATAAATCATTTAAATTATCTTCTTTAATAGCATCTAAAATAATATCAACATTGCTATCTGATAAAAAGTCATTAAAAGGAATTTTCTTTTTTCTTAATTCTTTTTCTAGTAATTCTTTTCCTTTTTCTATATAAGTATTTTTCTCGTTCTTGGTAAAGAAACTTCGAATTTTATTTTTGGTTTGCGTTGATTTAGCAATATTTAGCCATTCTTTAGAAGGCCCGCTAGAATTCTTACTAGTATTTATTTTAACAATATCGTTATCTTGCAATTCATAATCAAGGGGTACAATATTATTATTAACAATAGCTCCAATCATAGATTCACCAATTTTAGTATGGACACGATAAGCAAAGTCAATTGGTGTAGAACCTTTTGGCAATTCAAAAACATCACCTTTAGGACTAAAAACATAGATACTGTCACTCAATACTTCATTTTTAACACTGTTAACGAAGTCTTCTGTACTCATCTTATCTTCGTTTAATTCGATAATAGCTCTAAAAAATTGTAGTTTCGACTCAGTGGCATTCCTGCTGGCCTTAGTTAAATCTTTATGTTCTTTATATGCCCAATGGGAAGCTACACCGTTTTCGGCTACTTCATCCATCGCATAGGTTCTAATTTGTATTTCAAATAAATACCCATCAATTCCAAAAACGGTAGTATGTAAAGACTGATAACCGTTCTCTTTAGGCATAGCAATATAATCTTTAAAACGTTTAGGAATTGGTTTATATTTTGAGTGAATAAGTCCAATAATGGTATAACATTCTTGTTCTGTTTCTACTAAAATTCTTAAGGCTAATAAATCGTATATATCACTAAATTTACGCCCTTTTTCAAGTTTCTTATAAATACTATAGATACTTTTACTGCGCCCTTTAATTTCATGCTTAATACCATGTTCAGTTAATATATTACTTACTGATGTTAACATTTCGGCTACAACGTTGTCACGTTCCAATTTTGTATTATTTAATTTTTCGGCAATATCATAAAACACATCTGGTTTCAAATATCTAAGTGATAAATCTTCTAATTCACTTTTTATTTTATTAATTCCTAAGTGATGAGCGATTGGTGCTAAAATTTCTAGTGTTTCTTTTGCCTTTTTCTTCCTCTTTTCGATAGGCAATGCCCATAATGTACGCATGTTATGAAGCCTATCAGCTAATTTAATAATAATTACTCTTACATCTTCACTCATACCTACAATAATTTTTTTATAATATTCAACTAAAGCATCATTTTCAGTTGAACAATTAATTCTGGAAATTTTACTAACCCCATATACTAAATTAGCTATTTCTTTTCCAAATTCTTGTTCTAACTCTTGTCTTGTTGTATCGGTATCTTCAAGAGTATCATGCAAAATTCCTGCGCAAATAGTAGCAGTATCCGCATATACACTAGTTAGAATTATAGCTGTAGCTAGTGGATGGTTAATGTACTCTTCGCCACTATATCTAATTTGTCCTTCATGCTTATTCTTGGCAAAATAATAGGCTTTTTCTATAATAGCTATATCTTCATCGGAATTAATATATGTTTTTACTTTATCAATTAAATCTTCGAGACTGTATTTTTGTTTTCCTTTGGTCATAATTCCTCCACTATCTAAAATTAATGTTGTCTAGATTAACTCTACGCTCCATATCTTTCAATTTATTAGTTACATATTTAGAAATATCTTCATTATTAGTATTCAATATATCATCTACAATATTAAATAACTCTAATCCTTTGCTATTTTTCCATTTAGAATCTATTAAATAGTTCCAAATATCTTCCTTTTTTATAAAACTAATCCCCTGTCTTTTAAATTCTTTAACTTTACTATTTAAAGCAGGTTCTACTCTTTTATATAAATCTTCTATAGAATTAAACTCAATATCCATTATACCAACTCCATACAATTATATTATATCTTAGATAGAAAAAGAAAAAAAGAGAAAACCTCTTTTAATTTTAAATTTCTAGTTAGTATTAATTATGCTCAAATAAATATTTATATTAAACTGATGATGGGAATCATAACATACATAGGTGTTAAAAAAAATCATCGGAGTATTATATCTAAATTTAAAGACAACCAAAAAATACTGAAACGATTAGTAGTCATTACTTTTAACGCTTAATCAATATACTTTTTATGTTTTCTAGTTGCCTAATTCCTCTACTTTGTTCTTTAATAATGGAATTAGCTAAGTTTCTTAATCGTGGATCAA
Source organism: uncultured Bacilli bacterium (assembly GCA_947601845.1). Lineage (GTDB taxonomy): Bacteria > Bacillota_I > Bacilli_A > RF39 > UBA660 > RGIG3091. Next base: position 4,405 of record CANQGH010000034.1, read on the forward strand.
TATTATATTGTAATACATTTTGACACATTGCAATGGCCCCTTGATGATGAGGAATCATTTCACTAATAAAATCCAAATTAATATCATCAATTTGTAGGCTATTACTCATTTCATAAAGCATATTATTAGTAATATTAAAATATTCGTGCAAGTAATTGTCAATATCACCAGCTAAATTATTATAACCACTAGTTGTTGTAAGAATATTTTGCATTGTTCTTATACCTTCAGTCTGCACCTTAATTATATAATTAGCTATACTCCTTAATGGTTCATATACTTTATAATTTAATAAATTTCTACACATATATATTGCTGCTGCATGATGAGGAATCATACAATTTATGAAATCAATTGTTATATCATTAGTTAAGTTAGGATTAAGCATTTTATTTCCCATCCAATTTAAAATTTGATTAAAATTGGACAAATAAGTTACTGAATCCATTGAAAGTTCATAATTCACAAAAAAACATCTCCTAACTTATCATATTTAAATCGTTAGAAAATGTTAAATATATTACCACTCTTATCCTTTTATTTAAAAAAGCAATGAAACAAGAAACAGTAATAAAAGCTCATCTCATAAAACTTTAATCAATTTAGGTTCACTTTTATAACATATAATAATTAATATATTTTAGTACCGTTTGCTACTTTTTGGTCTAAGTTGAGTAAAACAACACCATTTGGAGAATCAACTCCTAAAATTCTCACTTCACTTTTAACCTCCGATATTTTTATCGGTTCAAAATTAATAACCGCTACTACTTGCTTACCTATTAAATCACAAGGCGTGTATAACTCTGTTATTTGAGCAGAAGAATTCTTTACACCAATTTCTTCGCCAAAATCTATTTGTAGTTTATAAGCAGGATTTCTTGCTCCTTTATTAATACTAGCATCAATAATGGTTCCTACTCTAATATCAATCTTATTAAAATCATCTAAACTTATCAATTTTCATCACCTTAATTATCTATTAAATTTATTATATTAAAATTCAAGATAGCACACAATAACTTTATTATAAAATTATTATTTATCGCTAGAAGTAAGTCTATCAATCAAAATTTTAGATAACGCAATATTTCCATCGTTAGTCAAATGCACTTTATCCGCCATTAAATAATTATCGTTAGCAAGTAATTCTTGATAAAAATTAATTACTGTCACACTATTATCATTTAAGCTAAGCAAGTTATCATAGGCTTGTCTATCCATAGCCAAAATATAAATTTCATGACCATTGCACAATTTTATTAAATCTTGATATTGCATTTTACTAAAATTAATACTACCATCAAAAGCTAAGACAATCCTATTGGTTAGTGATTTATTTTGAATAGTTTCTTCTAACTCCATCTTTAATGAATCATAAGTAAAATCACTTCTTATAATAAACTTACTTTCATTAAAATTATTTTGAAGATAATCAAAAGCATTTAACAATACATCATTACCATAAAAACTTATTTTCTTTTTTTCTATCTCATCATGATTTTGAATAATTTCTTCTTTATTCTTTTGATATTCTTCTAAATATACTTGATATATCGCATCGTATATCGCATCAGTATATGCCTTTACTCCTGTTTCGGTTAAATGAATACCATCATAAACAAAATATTCATTATGTCCTTTAGAAATAGAATCCCAATCAATAATATGTACATTAGAATACTTATTAGCAAATGATATTAGATTGTCATTAACATGAACCTCATAATCATTAGTAACATTTAGCCAAAATACTTGACGAGTACCTATGGTATTCATAATTTCCATCTTACACGATAAAGTACAATCTCCATTAGCGCCTAAATTAATAATAATAGGATTACCTAAAATATTTCTATTTTTAAGATTTTGTAATATATCATTAGCAACCCATGCCGTACGCGATATATCAGCATTAAAATAACCATTAGGAAACTTATTATATAGACTATCTACTGCCCCTAACATAATAGAATCCCCTATTCCTACAACATTCAAATTAGAAACGACTTCCTTTAATTTCTCTTCGCCCATCTCTAAATCAGATAATTGTTTTAACCAATCATCTTCTTCTTGTTTAGCCTTTAAAGCGTATTCTTCTTGTTTTTGCTTAATTAACTTTTCATTTTCTAATAACTGATTTTCCAACTGTTTCATATCACTACTATAATCTTTAGCAATAAAATATTGATATGCTCCATACAACGAAATTATAGATATAAAAATAGTTAGCATTACCCTTAATACCTTAATTTTACCATTTTTACGAAAGTTAATAGCAAAATGAATGATTAAAGATAAGAGTAATATTGAAACTATCATAATAGGTACTTTCCAATAGGCATTAATATCAATATATTGAAATAAAAAGATAACTGGATATTGTAATAAATAAACTTCATAACTTATACTTGATAAAAATTTAACAATTTTATCCCAAATGGATAAATTTTCTTTATCTGTAATCGTTCCATAATCAATTAAGCGACAAGTAATTAAAGTTATTAATAACATACTAAGGGGCATATAAATAGATGTAGAATCAACCAAAATACATAGAATAGCAATAATAATTAAATAACTATAAAAAATAATTTTATTGATGGGATTACGTTGCAATGGTTTTACTACTAAAGATGCATAATATGAATGAATAAAGCCCAAAGCAAAACCTAATAATAATGAAAATATTCTAGTCAAAGTATTATAATACATAAACATAATATTACTAGTAAAACTCATTTTATAAAAATATGAATAAGAAATAATTGCTAATAAAATTATTATAAAACAAGGAATAAGTTTATGTATTTTATCGCCTATTTTACGAAAAAGTATATATATAAAAGGTATTACTAAATCAAATTGTAAAAGTATAGATACATACCACAAATGAATAAAAGGTGAATTAACATGTCTAGCAAAGTAATCAAGATTAGCATTTAATTGCCAAAAATTATTGTAACCAAATAGAACCGAAGTCGTTTCTGGTTTTAAATTAACCCACGTTATATTAGGAAAAAAAGATATTATAGTTATTGTAAGAAATACTGTTATTAGTAATGGAATATATAATTTTAATAATCGTAAAAAATAAAAACGGAAGGAAAATTTTTCTCTTTTAAAAAGAGAGATACACGATAAATAACCACTTAAAGTAAAAAAAATACAAACAGCTAAGTAACCGCCTTTTAAAACATTAAAATGGTATAGTAATACGGCTAAGCATGCTAAAACCCTAATTAAATCTAAATATTTATAATACTTCTTTTCAATATTCATTTTAACCTCATACTCTAAATATAATTATATATTATCATAAAATAAAAGAACAAGATAGCCCTTGTTTAATTACCTTTTTTTCTTATATACCGAACTAAATATTTTTGTAGAACACGCCTACCTTTTTCTTCTAGCCTAACTCTTACCACAATTTATCTAAATATTTGAAAGCAACTAAATAGTTCTACAAAACACATCAAATTCACGATTGCTAGCTACCCCAACAAGAATTAGGAAAGGCCTTCTTAAAAGGGTCAATATCTAGAGGATACTTATCAGAATTTTCATAGTATTCAGCTTTTCTAGCATTATACCGACCTTGTAATAAAGACACACAATTTTTCATTAACACTAACTATCCATTTGCCCAATTAGCCGTTTCAATATATATTAATAAACATATAATATAACAAATATTTTTTATAAGAGGGAGATAAAAATGGAACAAGGGAATTGTAATAATAACCAAAATAATTGCCACCAAGATTATAAATTTAAAAATTGTTGTAGTTGTTACCAATATGTAACTGTTGCAAGGCCGACTGGGCCGACTGAAACATACAAAAGTGTAAGTAAGTAGTGTTAAATAAATACCATTACCTAGAATAATGGTTTTATTTTGTAGTAAATCTTAACCTTTGAATTCTCATCAATTTCTATTTTATCGATAAGAGAAGATAACAATTTTTTAGTTGGTTTTTTCAACTCTAAATAATCTTGTATGATTTTTGTATATTTACTATCATCTTTGGTTGCTTTACCTTTTAATAGTTGTAATTGGTTATCAATTTCTTTTGTTTCATCTATCATACGTTTTATGTTATCATTTATAAGGTTGTATTGTCTTGTATATATTTCTTTAGTTATTTCTTCTTTATAAAAGTCATTAAGTGCCTTATCAATACAAGCATTTTGTACTTTGATTTCGTTTTCAATACGTGCCTTTTTCATTTCCAAATTGTATTGTAATTTTAGGGTCTTGTCATTATTTTTTAATAAGTTTTCAAAGTTGTTTGTTTTAAGATATTTTTTACACATTTTCTTTATATCTTTTAAAACTTCTTTTTCCAACTCATCATAATCAATTTTGTGTGGGGTGCATACGTTATACCTAGTATATTTCTTGTAATAGTTGCAATAGCAAGTATGCCTTACAACTTCTTTCCCTTTGCTTTTCCATTTGTACTCATTTATACTTATTGTATGCCCACACTCTTTACAATATAGAAAGCCCCTAAAAAGATATTCGTGTGAATTTTGACTTCTATTTTTATTCTTATTGTATATATTTTGTGCTGTCTCAAAAGTTTCTTTATCTACGATAGCCGGACATTTACCTTTAGCAATTATCCACTCACTTTTGTTTGTGCGTACTCTTTTCTTTGACTTATAACTAACTTTCTTTTCTCTACGTTGGGTTAAGTCTCCCATATATGTAGGGTTAGTTAGTATATTTTCAATAGTCTTTGATTTCCATATTCCAAAAGTAGATGACTTATTGCCACGTGTTTGATTTTGATAAACGCTTGGTATTGGTATTTTTTCATCAGTAAATGTATTACATATTGCTTGTATGCCTATACCATTGTTAAACATTTCAAAAATACGTATAACAATATCTTTTACTTCTTCATCAATTATTAAATTGTGTTTATCGTTTGCTATATCACGTTTATAACCATAAGGTGCAATACCGCCCATAAAAAGCCCATTTTTCTTTTTAGTGTTTAGTATCTCAATTATTTTTTGTGATATATCTTGTATATACATATCGTTGTATGCAAATTTCATTAAGATATTATGACTATTAGGGTCAAGACTATCATATCTATCACCACGTGCAACATATCTTATTCTATGTTCGGGGAAGTACCTTTCAGCATAATAACCGGTTTCAATATGGTCTCTGCCTAAACGTGATAAGTCTTTAGTAATTACCATATTTATTCTTTTGCTTTCTATGTCTCTAATCATTCGGTTAAAGTCATCTCTATCAAAGTTACCACCACTAAAGCCGTCATCTACATATTCATCAACATAAGTAAGTTGATTTTCTTTTATATAGTCCCAAATATATTCTCTTTGGTTTGCTATACTTGCACTTTCTCTATCTTTTGCTTCATCTTTTGAAAGTCTTAAATATATACCAACTTTATATGTTTCATCAGTATTCATTTTTGCTCCTTTCATCTAATGAAACACATTTTTATATACATATATATTATACCATTTTTTGCCTTATTTTTAAAGTGTTTCATTGAAATATATGATTAAAAATTGTTCCATAATTTCTTGTAGTGATTTACCATTTTCATCAAATACACTCTCAATTATCATTTGTAAAATTCCTCCAACTAATTTTATGTAAATTAGATTAGATTATTTCTTTCAAAGTGCTTTCTATTTTACAAGTTTATAAAAATATTAAAACTACTTTAAGTGAGAAAAATAGATTATCGTTGTTCGTTTTTTGTTCGGTATAAAAGCAAAAAAATAAGAGATAAGCAAGTATTAAACTTAACTTATCTCTTTTTAGTTGTGATTATGATTATAACTTTTATTAGGTTTTGCATATTGACTAGAAACATCTAAACAAAAAGGACACCTATATATAAAACCATCACGAATTAACTTGTCTTTAATTTTTCCATAAACAAAAGTATCATTAAAAGTATCAACATATTTCTTTTTTTCTTTAAAGTTTTCATATTCTTTTTTATACAAGTTTATAGTATCTTCTTTCTTCTTTTCTTCATCAAGTTTTTTAAGGTAGTTATCAATTTTATGCTCTATTGCTATTTGTATATCTTCATCTAAACCAAAAGTAATAGTCCTATCAGTTAAACCTAGTAATTTTAATAACTCTTTATCGCTCATTTTTAACACCTAACGAATTGATAAATATGTTTAAGTCTTTTTCTTCTACAATATATTGCCTACCTATAAACCTACCTTTTAACTTATGTTCCTTTATTAACTTTCGTAGGTATGGTATTGGTGTTAAAATCATTTCACTAACTTGTTTTAAAGTGTAATATTTCACTTTCTATCATCTCCTTACTAATTAGTAGGAATATGAAGAACAAAATCAAAAAGTTATTGATAATATATAGATAGTTTTTGATAATACCCATATTATAAAATTACTTAAAAACTAAATGTTAAATAGAATATAAAACACCCTTTAAAACACCAAATTCCGCTATCTAGGAGCAACGAAAATAACTTTCTAGTGTAATTCATCATACGACACCTAAAAACGTCTAAAAAGGGGCTAAAAATGGTGGTGTTTTTATTTAAGGGTGGCGGTGGGGTTTAGTTAAGGGGTATATTGTCTTTTCAAAATGAAGTGTTAGCGGAAAAGTCCAACTAGAAAAATTAAAAATTTTATACTTTAAAAAGTTAGAGTTTTATCTACTTTATTGTATTTTCACGTGTTTTTGCATAAAAACTATATAAAATATTTAAGTTTTATGATAAAATAGTAAATGCAAGGGAGGTTTATATGATTATATTTTTAGGAATTGTTGGAGAACTTGCTACTGTTATAGGTAGTGTTGCTATCACTCTTAATGCTGGACTTGATTCTATATTAGAAATATCAAAAAATGGCTATAAGATTGATAAAAGTGTGTTAGATGAAGTCCAAAAAAAGCAAGCTGAAGAAAAGAAACAAAAAACTAATCTAGCTAATAGAATTTTAGGAACTGTTTTATTACTTATACCTGGTGTCAATTTGATAAATGCTAGTGTAAAAGGTGCTAAAATTAAAAAATCAGTAATGAATGACCCTCAAATTAAAGAAGCTATTGTTCCAATGACTGAAAAAGAAAAAGAACAATATGCAAAAATGGAAGGAAAATTACAAAAATTAACATTTACTGCATTTACTTCATCAAAAGAAAAAGAAGAAGAATTTTTTGGATTTATTGGAAAAAGACCAATTGTTGTTGACCACGGACTAACTTCTTTATTTTATGAAGAACTAATGCCTTTAGATTATACACTTGATGAAGTAAAAAGATTAAATGAGGCAACTACTTATTCATATAGAATTGGTAAAATTGATGGTAAAAATGTTGCTATTATTGGTATTCCAAATCCTAATAGCCCTGTTAGTAGAATTCAATTTAAAAACGAAGATTATAAGATAACACACACTTACGAAAAAATGGCTGAAGAAGAAGCTCAAGATAAAACATTTACAGTTTATCCATTTACAACAGATGATGATATCCAAGCAAATGTTGAAAAAGTTATTCAAGAAATTAAACAATCTCGTATTGATAGTGCAACTAAAGCAAATTTAGAAACATTACAAACACAAACTATAGTTGAACAAGACTATATTCCAACTGCAACTGAAGAAGTGCTAATTGAAAAGCAACAAGGACCAGTTTTAAAAAAAACATTAAATTCACAAAATAGGAATAAATAATCTTTATTAAATAAAACTTGTTGTAACATATAAATAACAAAAAGAGTGTCAACACTTATTTAACGTGTATCATCACTCTTTTTAATTTATTTAAACACCTTAAAATAAGCATTTTTAGGTGGTATATAGAGTTAAATTATATTAACTTAATAAATTATATATTTAACACCTAAATATCGTTATATTAAGTATTTAAAGGTCGGTTATTTTTATTATGTTTTTTGTTAAATCTAATACTTTACAAAAGGTACTTAATATAATTTATAATATTAATATAATCTTGTGTAAGATAATACTTAAATCTTATGAAAGAATAAGTATTTATATTTAGTCTATTGAAAGATAATTTGTATATTTATTATATTATACTTAATATATATTATATTTAATTAATTTACTTATTAGTATATATCTAATTAAAAAATTATAATTTTAATATAACTATATAATAATCTTTTATATATAAAGTGATAAATAACAATTAAAGGAATAGTAATGTAGGGGGTATTTACTATTCCTTATGAAAAATGGACTACTTTTATTATGTTTAATTTTACTTTCCAAAAGGTTTAAATATAGTTTGAATTACTTTATTACAAGTTTATTTTGAGTTTAATTGCTATCGGTATTATTAGTATTTACATTGTCATTTGTAATAAAATCTATAAAGTCTATATATTCACTATAAATACTAATAATTAAGTTATAAATACTTTCAATACGATAATTTAAATCATTTCTTGACTTGTTAGGTTTAGTTTTCTTATTTAAGTGTATCATAAACTTATTAAATGATTTATCGTTCATATCTTCATTGATATAATGTTTAAGTGATAACTTTACTATATCTCTTTTAAGGTTATCAATAAACTTCATTTGTTTTAAATCTACTTTACTATCGGCTAAATAAATTTTCTTTTCTTTAACTTTAACTTCTACTTGACTTTGTTCTTGTTTACTCATATTTTGCTCCTTTCATACTTCTAACTTTGAAATAATAATCTAATCTGTATGTTAAGAAAGGAATTATACAACAAAATCATACCAATTTTGTTTTAAATTAGTGCTTGCAATAGTAAATATTTCTTGTCTTTCATAAAATTTCATACTTCTTACAACTTGCCATTTAATTTCATCTAAACAACTAGGGTTAGAAATAAGTCTTTTATACCAAGTGCTTAAATTTTCGTAAATATTTCTACATTTATTATCAATACTTGATAAAATATCAATGTTATTAGTCAAATAGTCCTTAACAAAGTTTATACTTGTAATAAAATATTCATCAACTATTTTTGTATCAACTAAAGCATTGTTAAATTTGCATAGTGTAGAGTATGATAGATAAACGTGTCTTAATAACTTTGCTTGAACTTCCCAGCCATTACAATTATTGAATAAATCACTATTATAATTGTTTAGTGCTATTAAGTTTTTTTGACTACCCCAATAAGTTGTAGAAGTAGGACATTTTTTACCTTTATACCCATATACAAGCATAATTCCAACTCCTTTCAAAACATTTTTGTTCCGGAACAATTAAATCTTAACAAAAACAAAATTAAATTGATAGATATTATACCACATTTTTAGATGTTTAGATGTTCGTTTTTTGTTTGGTGTATAAGCACTTAAAAAAACATAAAAAAAGCACGATTTTAAGCATTTTATCTCAAAAACGTAGCTCCTTTTAGGTTTTGACACCAAAATTTGTATATAAATAACGTGTTTCATTCCCTTTATTTTCGGTATATTCCTTATTTTTTACACTTATGTATGGTGCAACTGGACCAACGGGAGCAACAGGTGCGACTGGGCTACAAGGGCCAACGGGAGCTAGTCAAATTATAGGTATGGTGATTGTATCAACAACATCGATTAACTCTATCCTAACCGTAAGAAATCCTATAGCTAATCCTACCGCCCTTACAATAACTCCACTAGCAGGAGGTGCCAATCCAGTGTCAGCCCATTTAGTAATAACGCAATTACAATAATTCAATGTCAAAAAATGTATTACGGAATTAATTTAATTGTTCACTACATTTTTTATTTTAACTTCATCCATTTATGCACGTTAATATCACATCAGTCAACAGTTGACATTATTTTACGTAAACGTTGTTGACACTAATATTATTTAGATTTATAATCAAATTAAAGATAGGAGGCATTCATAAATATGGATAATAATTTAATTATAGTAAATGATGAAAATATTATTATGCAGTTCCGCATTGATGATGGTGACCAAGAATACATAGTTTATAGTGATACACCAGATCCTTCAGATGATGATACAGTTTATTTTGCAAAAATAAATATGACTGAAGAAGGATATAATGTTATGCGAAATATTGAAAGTGATGAGGAATACAGAAAAGTTTTAGAACAATATAATAAAATAATTGAAGCAATGGGAGATGATAGTAATGAAGAAAGTAACTAGAGAAGAAGAGCAAGCATATCTCAATGAATTATTTAGCCTAATGAAAAAAGTTCCTCAATCTCAATATGAATATTTAGGTGATGATAACCATAGTATTAGTAAATGGTTTGCTGGGAATTTACCATTTTCACAACTAAAAGTATCCGATCAAAAATGTGTTGTTCGTTTACTATTCGATGCCAAACGTACTGGCAATGATAAAGAAGGAGAAATATATACCATTTGTGAATTTCTTGAAGCTACGCAAGATCCTAAATACATTGAATTAAGTGAAAAAATACCACTTGTTAGAGTAGCTGGTCCCAGAGATTTTAAAGATAGTCCCGAAGCTGCTAGAATGCTTTTAACACGTTATAGTAAAGGAAATGGGATAAACTACGATGAAGTGCGTTTGGATCACCAAGTTAAAATGTCCAATGGGGTTGGTCTACCAACTAAAACAGTAACAATTGGCAAAGAACTTCAAGAAATAAGAAGAAACGGCAAAAAGCTTACTGCTAAAGAACAGCGCAGTATCAAAAAATATAATAACGTTGATTCTATATCTTTTTCTGGTTTGTATTCTGAAATAACTAATTTCTTATATTATCATGGCGGTTCTCGTTACGAAAGCGATTATGATGCCTTCTCAGAAAGACTTGCAAAAGGGGGACTAAGTCCTTTAATTAGAGATATCGTATATGAGTACCAAAGCGGAGCTATAGAGCTGTTAAATAGCCGAAAAGACCTTCAGTTTGTTAAAAAGCAACCTCAAGGCAAAATAATGTAATATCCATACTAATTAATTTATAAAAGAGTGTTATTTCTTAACGCTCTTTTATTATCAAAAGATATTTAAATTTGTCTCGTATATTTACATTTTGGATAGTTAGAACAGCCGATAAATTTTCCATATCGGCCAGATTTTTCTATCAGATTTCCACCACATTTTGGACATTTATTTTTGTTTTCATTTTCTGCTTTCTTTACAAATTCTTTTGTCTTTTTTACATGATTTCTTCTAGTAGTTATATTCTTTATATTTAATTTATTAATTTTACTGGCTATTTCCTTTGGATTATCTATAATAAAATCAGTATAAAAAAGAATAGTATCATTTAAATTATTTATTCTTACTACATGACTCTTTGCTTTAACATTAACTTTAGCCCTACTAGGAATGCACACAATAGGTATAAATTTATCTTCTGTCAAATTTAGTACTTCTTCTAAACATTTTACATGTCCATAATTTTGATGAATAGGATTATTTAAATAATATTTTCTATTTTGTATCCATTTCTTATCATACTCACTACCTGTTATATATCCATTATATTGTTTAGTTTCTATAACAAAGATGCCATATGGGGATACTATTATATGATCAATTTGATGAGTGTTATTGTCTGATTCAATCATTACATCATTAATTATCATATATTTATCGCATGGTAGTTTTTTTATTTCTTTTTTAACCCAATATTCTCCCGCCTTACCTATTATTTTTTTGCGGAAAATAAAAGCAATTAAACCGGATATAATAAAAAGCCAATAAAAAGGGTTTTTTAAAAACAATTTAACAGTAATAGCATTAGCTAATTCTTTCACCACTCAACACCTTCTTAAATATTAACAATGTTTTTTAATTTGGAATATATTTCTAATGTTTTTGATTTATTCCTTTAAATAAAACTTACTTGGCTTTTAAAAAACATATACTTTCTACATGATATGTATTAGGGAACATATCAGCAATAAAAATATCTTCTACATTATATTTATTAGACAATTCTTTTAAATCTCTTACTAAAGTAATTGGATTACAAGAAATATAAATAATATCTTTAGTATTCATTTCTAAAATAGTTTTAACACTCTTCTTATCAAGGCCGCTTCTTGGAGGATCAATAATAGTTAAGTCAATATTTTTAAATTCATCTATCCTGTTTTCAACCTTATCACAAATAAAACTAACATTACTAACATTATTTATTTTCTTATTATAACAGGCATCTTCTACAGCATCACGAACTACTTCTACACCTACTACTTCACCCACATATTTTGCTATAATAATGCTAATAATTCCCGTACCGCAATATAAATCTAGTACTTTTTTATAATCTTTATTAGCAATATAGGAAATTACTTTATCAAAAATTTTACTACATACTTTCGTATTTACTTGGAAAAAGGAATGAAGTGATATTCTAAAGGTATTACCTAAAATATTATCCGTAATATATCCATCTTTAATAGGTACATTATTTAAGTAAATATTATCGCAAAAAAGAAAAGCATCTAATAGTACTTGTTTAGGAACGTTGCCGGTAATACTTAGCAATTTCTTGTCATGACATCTAATTATTATATCCTTTATATCATATTTTTTAATTAGTTTCTTTAAATTATCTATCTCTTCATTGATTTCCTTTTTTGCAATAACACATTTATCTATTTCTACAAGATTATTACTTTTTTCTTGATAATAACCTAATTTATTGTTTTTTACATGAAGAGTTATTTTATTACGGTAATGGTATTGTTCATCATGTAAGACATCATTTAATCTAATATCTAGTCCTAAATTTCTTTTAAATAAATCTTTAATTTCTTCTTTTTTTAACTCTAATTGATCATCATAATTCATATCTATTAAAGGACATCCTCCGCATATATCGCTATATGGACAATGACCTACACGTTTTATTTTTTTAATATACTCTACTACTCTTCCCTCTAAATAATTTTTATTTTCCTTAACTATTTTGACCAAAACAATGTCTCCTTTTAAGGTTTTAGGTATAAAGATAATTTTACCATCAATTTTACCAATACCTATAGCAAAGTAATTTAATTTTTCTATTTCTACTTTATACATCTATTTTACCAATCCCATCTTTAATTCATTTATCAGTGCCATATACAAAAGGAATTAACACTTTTAACATACATTTTTATTATAGCATGTATACTTTAAGATGTAAATTAATGAAAGAAATATTCATTAATTTATGATAGAATGTTTTTATTCC